>JAYQOT010000016.1:24380-43122 GCA_038144955.1 Burkholderiales bacterium
AAGCGCGTCAGCTGGATCACGCCGGCTTTCGCCGCGCCGTAGGCCGGGGATGATGCCGCGTGCACGGTACGTCCCGAGATCGAGGCGACGTGGATGATGCGTCCCGCTTTCGACTTGCGCAGGTGCGGGATCGCCAGCTTGCTCAGCAGGAAGGCGCCGCGCAGGTTGAGCGCAATCGTGCGGTCCCATTCGTCGAGGGGCATGTCTTCGACGGTGGCGAGGCGACCGTAGCCGCCGGCGCTGTTGACGACGATGTCGAGTCCGCCGAAGGCGGCCACCGTGCTTTCCATCGCGTAATTCACCGCGTCGGCATCGGTGATGTCGGTCTGGATTGCCTTGGCGCGTCCGCCGGCATCGGTGATCGAAGCAGCCACCTTGCCGGCGTTGGCCATGTCGATGTCGACGATGGCGACTGCCGCGCCCTGTTTGGCAAATGCACGAGCGGTTTCCGCGCCTATGCCCTGCGCGGCGCCGCTGATCAGCGCAACGCGCCCGGACAGTTCTGGATAGACGGCCATGTGATGAATCTCCTCGTTATGTTTTCAGCGTGCACCGCTGCGGTTGATCCAGGTGCCGCCGCCCATCAGTGCGGCGCAGGTCCAGAAAATCGGGGCAACACCCGATAGCGCGCCGATGACGCCGAACAGCGGCGGCACCACGATGTGCGCGCCGTAGCTTACCGCGAGCCGCATCGAAATGCCCTCGGCCTGGCGGCCCGGCGGCGCAGCGTTGAACGACAGCAACATCGAAAGCGGTTGGCCGCAGCCGAGTCCGAGCCCCAGCAGGAAAGCCGCGCCGGCGAGCATCAGCGGCTGCTGGGTCAGCGGAAAGGTGCAGAAGGCAATGCCCGAAATCAGGAAAGCGACGGCCAGCACCGCGCGCTCGCCGTATGCCTTGGACAGCGGAGGCAGTGCCAGCCGGGTGAGGAAGGCCGCCGCGCCGAATGCGCCCATGATCAGGCCGATGGTGGTCGCCGAGAAATCGAGGCTGTGCCCGTAGATCGGCATGTAGAGATTGAACAGGTCGAGTCCCGACATCACCACGCCGTTCGACAGCAGTGCATTGCGCATCGCCGGCACGGCGAGCAGATCGCGGGTGCGACGCGGCGCGTTGTCCCCACCCGTCTTTACCGCGGTTGAGGGAATGGTGTGGCGTTTGGCCACGACCACCAGTCCGCAGAAAGCCGGGATCGCCGCCATGATCAGGAATGAGGGCTGGTGCGACAGCGCATCAATGGACAGCCCGACGATGATCGGTCCCGCCACCGAGCCGACGGATTCGCCGAGACTGTAATAACTGAAGTGCTTTGTCCTGTTGTCGGCCGTGGACAGCACGCCGACCAGGTTTTGTACTGCCACCACCCACAGCATGCTGGTGAACCCCCACAGCGGTGCGGAAATGAACAGGATGGCCATTGACGGAAACGCGTACGGCAGCGGCAGGCTGAGCGTGTAGGTGCCGAGTCCCCAGTACATGAGCACGCGGTTGTCGAAGCGGTCGGCAATGCGTCCGGCGGCGATTGCCAGCATGAAGGGAACCAGGCCGTAGAGCGCGAACATGATGCCGGTTTCAAACGGGCCGGCGCCCATTTCCACGGCGTAGAGCGTCATCAGCACGCGGCTGCCCTTCATGGTGATGAAGGTGATCGCGGACAGGGAAAGAATCAGGACGAGCGGCATGGGCAGTGCCGATTATAAGGGCGCAGCCGGGCCAGGTTCGCGGCGACCACATGGCGAAATTTTCGGATGCAGGGCACTGGCGAGAGACCTGCATCCGATGCATGATGGACTCATGGACCATGCACAACAATCCGAACAACAGGCGCAGTTGGAAATCATCCGCGGCTGGATCGACGCCGCGCAGCGCGTAGTGGTGCTGACCGGTGCCGGCATCTCCACCGATTCGGGCATTCCGGATTTCCGCGGGCCGAAAGGCGTGTGGACGCTCAATCCCAAGGCCGAAAAAATGTCGGATATCCGCTATTACGTATCTGATCCCGAGGTGCGACGGCTGTCATGGCAGTCGCGGCTGGCGCATCCGGCGTGGACCGCGGAGCCCAACGCCGGTCACCGTGCATTGGCGGGTCTTGAACAGCGCGGCAAGCTGCATGCGCTGATTACCCAGAACATCGACGGCCTGCACCAGCGCGTCGGCATCTCTGCCGGCAAGGTCATCGAGGTCCACGGCACGCTGCACAAGGTGATGTGCCTGTCGTGCGGCTGGCGTGGCCCGATGCAGGAAACGCTGGATCGTGTGCGTTCCGGCGAGGAAGATCCGGTCTGCCTCACCTGCAACGGCCTGCTGAAGAGCGACACCATTTCCTTCGGCCAGCAGCTGATTCCGGAAGTGATCGAGCGCGCGATGCGCGTTGCCGGCGAGGGCGACCTTTTCCTCGCCATCGGTTCGACGCTGCAGGTCTATCCGGTGGCGGGCGCGGTGCCGATCGCGCTCGACGCGGGCGCGCGCCTGCTGATCATCAATGCCGAGCCGACGCAGTTCGACGAAGTCGCCGACGCCGTGATCCGTGCGCCGATAGGTGAAGTGCTGCCGTGGTTGTGCACGGCAACCTAGGAATTCATTTCTTTTTGATGGTTTTTTTCTTTGCCGGTTTTTTTGCGGCTTTCTTTTTGCCGGGTTTTTTCGCCACTGCCTTCGGTTTCATTCCCGTTTTCATTCCCTTGGTCAGCACGCCGCGCAGCCACGCCCACGACGCCGGTCCCCAGTAGCGTTCGCTCTTGGCGGCGATGTGACCGTCGTCGGCATAGACGCGGGCGACGCGGCCGTCGGCCGGTCCTGATTCGAGCAGCATGTAGAGATTGCCGATGGGCGTCAGGTGATCGACCTTGCCGTTGACCAGGTACATCGGCATGGTCAGGTTCTTCAGCAGGTCCTGGTCCTTCAGTGACCAGCGCAGGAATTCCTTGCGCTGTTCTTCCTCGGTGACTTCCTTCAGCGGCGGTCGCGAGCCGCGCGGGCCGAACCAGTTGGTTTTTGCGCGCTCGTAGGCGGCCTGTCGCCACTCGGCGCGTTCTTCCGGTGTGCCCCAGTAGCCGGCACCGCCCGGGGCGCAGGCGATCAAGCCCTTGATGCGCGCATCGTGCGCGGCGAGGCGGATCACCCACAGACCGCCGCGGCTGACGCCGAAGGCGCCGATGCGGTTGCCGTCAATTTCCGGGCGTTTCTGCAGCACGTCGAGCGCGGCCTGCCAGGCTACCACCGATTCCGGCGCATGCGGGAACGTGGTCTGTCCTGTCCCAGGCGCATCGACCACCAGCGCAGCCATGCCCTGCGACAGCGCGCCTTCGGCATATTTCTCGCGGTCTTCCTTGTACATGTCGGCGCCGCACATCACCAGCACCGCCGGCACCCTGTTCGATTTCGACGCGCCCTTCGGCAGGCGCAGGAAACCGGTGGCTTTCATGCCGTTCTTGTGGACGACAATGGTTTCCGGCGGATCGGGCAGCAGTGCCGCGGACTTGGCGTAGCAGCGCAGGTAGTCGTCGTATGACTGCGCCTTGATCGGGCTCATGTTCGGCGGGCAGATTGACGAGCCCGACCAGTACGGCGACGGGAAACGCGCGAGGCTGTAATAGGTCTTGGCCTGGATGTAGGCCTGGCGCGCACCGGTCTTGTCTTTGCGCGCTAGCAGGGCGTCGCCCTTCTTTTCGTATTCAGCGCCGACTGCACTCCACACCGGCACCCAGTCTTCGTCCTCGGTGCTTTTGATTTTCGCAACCGTGTTGATCAGCAACTGCATGTCGTCAATCAGGTTGAACCAGCGGCGGTAGAAGCCGCCGATGGCGACAACAAACGGATCCTCGTCGGCGCGCATCGGCAGTTTGGCCAGGATCGCGGCTTTGGCCTGTGCGGCCTTGTCAGTAGCAGTGCTCATGTCTTCCCCGTATTGGTCAGTGGCGCGCGCTATTCTGGCGCATTGCCAAATTGGGCGCCATGTCCTGACGACAATTCGTAAGCATATGTTTTTATTTATTTTTTTATGACGTATGAGATGCGGCAATTCAGCATGCGGACGCGCAACGCTTAGTCCGCGACGATGCGCCCGGCTTGCGCCACAATGCGTGCTTCGTCACGGAGGAGTCCATGAAAAAGGAAATGCTGTGCGTCGTTCGTTGTGCAATTGGAAGTCTGGCACTGGTGTCATCGATCGCGGTGGCAGCGTATCCCGAACGGCCACTGCGCATCGTGGTGCCTTTCCCGCCGGGCGGCGCATCTGACGTAACGGCGCGCATGCTCGCGGAGAAATATGCGGCGCGCTGGAAGGTCAATGCCGTGGTCGACAACCGCACCGGCGCCTCCGGCATCATCGGTACTGAGATCGTCGCCAGGGCCACGCCCGACGGCCACACGCTGGCACTGGTGGCGCTGAGTTTCGCGATCAATCCGTCGATTCACAAGCTGCCGTACAACGCCGAACGCGATTTCACCTTCATCACCATTACTGCTGAAAACCCGCTGGCGCTGGTCATCGGCAACAGCTTCGCCGCGAAGTCGGTGCGCGAGCTGATCGACATGGCGAAAGCCAAACCCGATGCCGTGACCTTCGCTTCCAGCGGCACCGGCAGCTCGCCACACATGAGTGCCGAGCTGTTCAAGATGATCAGCGGCACCAGGATGACCCATGTGCCGTACAAAGGCAGCACCGCCGCGCACCCCGACCTCATCGCCGGCCGCGTCAACGTCATGTTCGATACCGTGATCGCGACCATGCCGCACATCAAGGCCGGCCGTCTGAAGGCGCTGGGCGTGACCTCGAAAAAGTCTTCTGCTGAACTGCCTGGCGTGCCGCCGATAGCCGACACGGTTCCCGGTTATGAATCGACGTCCTGGGGCGTGGTGATGGGACCCGCGGGCATTCCGCCCGCCGTGGTCAAGGCGCTCAACCAGGCCACGGTGGAAATCATCGGCATGCCCGACATCCGCGAGCGGCTGGCGCGCCTGGGTTCGGTGCCGGTGGCCAATTCGCCGGAGGAGGCGCGCAAGTTCATACGCGCAGAAGTCGATAAATGGAAAAAAGTCGTCAAGGCCGCGGGTATCACCTCGGCGAACTGACTGCCTGATCCAATAAAACCACAGAAAACGGGGAGGAGGACAATGAAAGCGACCAGAATGAAGGGCGCGGGATTTTGTTTAATGGTGCTCAGCGCGGCGATGTACGCCGTCACCGCCGGGGCGGCCTATCCGGAACGGCCGATCCGCATGATCGTGCCGCAGAACATCGGCAGCTCGACGGACAATGCCGCGCGCATCGTCGCCGCTGAGCTGTCGCGTGAAATCGGCCAGCAGATCGTTGTCGACAACCGGCCCGGCGGCGCGTTGCAACTGGGGCTGGAGCTGACGGTGCAGGCGCCTGCCGACGGTTACACCATTGCCTATGCGCCGATCGGCGCGCTGGCGATTGCGCCGCACCTGCTGCGCAAGCAGTCGGTGAATGCGCTGCGCGACCTCGTGCCGGTGGGGCAGACGGTGAGCGGGCACCAGATGATCCTGGCCAGCCCCAAAACGCCGTTCAAGACCCTGCAGGAAGTCATCGACTATGCAAAAAAGAATCCGGACAAACTGTTCAACGGCTCCTCGAGCAACGGCGCGCCCGGACATATCGGTTTTGAACTGCTGAAGACCATGACCGGAATCAAGATCGTCCACGTGCCGTACAAAGGCGGCGCCGCGGCGCTGGTCGACCTGATGTCGGGGCAGGTGCAGGTGATGATGGAGGGTCTCAATTCCGCCACCGCGCATGTCAAGGCGGGGCGCGTGCGCGGGCTGGCGGTGACCGGTCCGGCGCGCTCGCCGATCTTTCCCGACATCCCGACGGTGCAGGAGGCCGGCGTGCCGGGTTTCGTGATGACGGTGTGGCACGGCGTGGTGGCGCCGGCAAAAACGCCGCAGGCCGCGATCAAGGTGCTCAACGACAACGTCAACAAGGCTGTGACTTCCTCCGAGGGCAAGCGCCGCATCCTCGCGCTGGGTTCCGAGCCCGCACCCGGCACTCCGGAGGAATTCTGGAAACTGGTGAAAAGCGACCGCGAGCGCTGGGGTGAGGTGATCAAGAAGGCCGGAGCGAAGATCGATTGAACGCGCGCGCGCCTGAGCTGCAACTGGAAGAGTTCATGATCCCGGCGCGCGACGCCGGTATCGAGCTCTACGTGCGTAACCGCCATCCGCGCGGCCAGACCGCGTTCGGTGCGGAGCGCACGCTGCTGTTCGTGCACGGTTCCACCTATCCGGCCGAAGCGGTGTTCGACTATCCGCTGAAGGGCATGTCGTGGATGCACTACATTGCGGAGCGCGGTTTCGATGCCTACCTGGTCGACGTGCGCGGATACGGTCGCTCGACGCGGCCGGCGGCGATGGAATTGCCACAGGGTGGAGGCGCGCCGGTGGCGCGGACGATGGAGGCGGTAGAGGATGTGGCCGCCGCCGTCGATTTCATCTGCAAGCGGCGCGGCATCAAGGCGCTGAGTTTGATGGGCTGGTCGTGGGGCACCACGATCATGTCGACCTACACGTCGCGCCACAACGAGCGCGTGCACAAGCTGGTGCTCAATGCGCCGCAATGGCTGCGCGATTCGAAGTCGACGCTGGATGCCGGCGGACCGCTGGGGGCATGGCGTGCGGCCAATCGCGAAACCACGCGGGGCCACTGGTTCGGCGCAGTACCGCCGCACAAGGTCGAAGAAATCATTGCGCCCGCCGAATTCGATGCGTGGCTTGCAGTGGCGATGGCGACCGACCCTGGTGGGGCGAAGATGAATCCGCCGTGCCTGCGCGCACCCAACGGCACGCTGCTCGATACCCGCGAATACTGGTCGCAGGGCCGCGCGCCATATGATCCGGCCGCGATTCGCGTGCCGGTACTGATGACCCATGCTGAATGGGACATGGTGCTGCCGGCGCGCATGGCGCACGAACTGTATGCGAAACTAGTCAACGTGCCGTACAAGCGCCATGTCGAATTCAGCGAGGGCACGCATTACCTGATGCTGGAAAAAAACCGCATGCAGGTGCTGCGCGAAGTGCAGCATTTTCTTGAAGAAAAGTGTGTGGCCGGTGAATGAAGTTTTAACCCGTTGTTTTTATTGATTAATTACAGGGGGCGAGCATGAGTATCAAACGGCAATGGGTACGGGCGATCGCCACGTCGGTCTGCGTGGTCATGAGCATTGGCGGTACGGTCGTGCATGCCCAGGAATTTCCGAGCAAGCCGATCCGCTTCATCGTGCCGTTCCCGCCGGGCGGCACCGTCGATCCGCTGGCGCGACTGATCGGCGCCAAACTGACTGCAGCGATGGGGCAGCAGGTGATAGTCGACAATCGTACTGGAGGTTCCGGCGTGATCGGCACCTCGATCGCGGCCAAGGCCAACCCCGACGGCTACACCTATGTCTTCGCGTTTGACACCCATGCGGTCAATCCGGCGCTGGTGCCGAAAATGCCGTTCGATACGCTGAAGGATCTCGCGCCGGTGATGCTGGTCGGGCGCGCGCCGTACGCGCTGATCACCCATCCCAAACGTCCCTATCAGTCGATGGATGACGTGGCGAAGGCGGCAAAAGCCAGGCCGGATACGCTGACCTACGGTACGGTCGGCGCAGGCAGCCTCGGGCATCTCGCGCTGGTGCTGGCTGAGCAGGTCGGCAAATTCAAGCTTGTGCATGTGCCATACAAGGGTGGCGGCCCGATGACGGCTGCCGTCATCGGCAACCAGATTGATCTCGGCATCGGTTCTTCGGCGCTGGTGACTCCGATGGTTAATGACAAACGCGTGCGCGCGCTGGCGGTGACCGGAGACGAGCGGGTGAAAACGCTGCCCGACGTGGCGACGATGCAGGAGCAGGGCTACAAGGGCCTCTCGGCTTATGCGTGGTGGGGCATTTTCACGCCGGCGGGAATCCCCAGGAATATCCTGGGCAAGATGCATGGCGAAATCGTCAAGGCCGTGAATGATCCCGAGGTGCGCACGCACCTGGCCGATCGCATCGGCATGGAATTGATCGTCAGCAGTCCTGCAGAACTGGGAAAATGGACGCACAATGAGGTCACCCGCTGGGCGAAAGTGATCCGCGAACACAACATCAAGCCCTGAAATTCACCGGGCAAAATTGAGAGGAGGCGAGCATGAAACAATGGACCGCATTGATACTTGCGGCAGTACTGGCTGCGGCGGGAACGGCATCGGCACAGGCTTATCCGACGAAACCCGTGCGCATCATGGTGGGTTATGCCCCCGGGGGCGGCGTTGATACCACGGCGCGGATCATGGCGCAGGCGCTGGGAGAACTGTGGGGTAGCAACGTGCTGGTGGAAAACCGGCCCGGCGCTGCAGGAAACATTGCCACAGAGGCCACCGCCAAGGCCGCACCTGACGGCTACACGCTGGTGTTGTGCAACATCGGCTCGCATGCAATCACGCCGGCGCGTTTCGCCAAGCGCCTGACCTATGACCCGGTCGGCGATTTCGCGTTCCCGATCAAGATCGGCGGCATCCCGAACGTGTTCATGGTGCATCCGTCGATGCCGGCGCGGACGCTGCAGCAGTACATCGACTACGCACGCAGGAATCCCGGCAAGCTGCATTTCGGCTCTTCGGGCGTGGGCGCTTCGCCGCACCTGTCAATCGAGCTGTGGAAATCGATCAGCAAAATCGACATTGTGCATGTGCCGTACAAGGGCGCGGCACTGGCGCTGGCCGATGCGATGAGCGGACATATCGAGTCCTCGGTCGGCAATCTCGCCGGCGGTCCGCTGGGTGCGATCAAGGCGAAGCGGGTGCGCGCGCTGGCGGTGACTTCGGCGACGCGCAACGCCCAGGTGCCGGATGTGCCGACGTTTGCCGAATCCGGCGTTCCCGGCTATGACGTCACCGGTTGGTACGGCCTGTGCACCCAGTCGAAAGTGCCGCAGCCGATACTCGAAAAGCTGGCCGCCGATGGCAACAAGCTGCTCGCCGGGCCGCTGAAAAAACGCCTTGAAGAGCAGGGTATCGCGGTCGAACCGTCGACGCCGGAGAAATTCCGTGAACACGTGAAGTCCGAGATCGCGAAATGGACCAAGGTGGTTGCAGAAGCGAAACTGGAGGGCAACTGAGTGAGGGTTTCTGGTTGTTCCGTAATGACAGGGGAGTTTTGCGCATGAACGACCGTTTGCAGGCGCATCTGAGTCCCGAAGTCATCCTGCGGCAGATCAAGGAGCATGGCGTAACCCATGTCGTGTGGTTGCCCGACAGCGAAACCAACTGGCTCTACCTGCTGATGCAGGCGGATCCGGAACTGACGCTGGTGGCGGTGCCCCGCGAAGGCCTGGCCTGTTCGGTTGCCGCCGGACTTGCGGTCGGCGGCAAGGTGCCGGTGATCCTGGTGCAGAACACCGGCCTGATGGAGTCGGGCGATTCGATACGCGGCTGGCTGTTCGGGCTCGAAATTCCGGTGGTGTTCATGGTCGGCATGCGCGGCTGGAACCGGCATGGCGCGCTGACAGCGGATACCGCCTCGGTCTACACCGAGCCGTTCCTCAATGCCTTCCGCATCAACTATTACCTGGTGGAAAGCGATGCCGATGCCGACCGCATCAATCTTGCCTTCGCAGAGGCGAAGCGCACGAAGCGGCCGGTCGCGGTGCTGGTCGGCGACGAATACCACGGCTTCAACAAGTAGGGGTCTGCGATGATCGATACCGCAGCAATGCTCAAGGTTTTCAATTCACGTCGCGGCGATGCCATCGTGGTGCCCGGTCGCGGGGGCAGGCACTGGGTGCACATCAGCGGCCAGCCCGATCTCGATTTGCCGATGGGTGACCCGGCGATGGGCGGCCACGCCGCGTTTGCTTTCGGCCTCGCGCTGGCGCAGCCCAAGCGCCGCGTGGTGCTGTTCGATTCGGAGGGGGATCTGCAGATGGGGCTGGGCATCCTGCTGACCATTGCGGAACTCAGGCCGGCCAATTTCTACCATTTCCTGCTCGACAACGAATGTTATGCGACGACCGGCGGCCAGCCGGTGCCGAATGCGAAGAACGTCGATTACGCCATGATGGCGAAAGCTTCGGGTTATCCGCGTACCTATGCGTTTACCGAACTCGATGCACTTTCCGCGGCATTGCCCGAAATCCTCGGCAAGCCGGGGCCGGTGTTCGTGGCGATGAAGGTGAACCCCGAAGTCGAAAACAAGCCGATCGCCGAGCGCACCAAATGGCGCACCCGCGGCTGGACCCGGGTCATCGCCGATCTGCAGCGCAAACTCGGCATTGTTGCCTGAACCGTTTTCAATTTTCCGGAGCCTGAAAGATGAATGCAGCCACGGCGCAGATGCTGGCGCGATACAAACAGTGGTCAAACAAGGTGATGTTCGATGCTCTTGCGGGATTGCCCGAAGCAGAGTTGGTCAAACCGCGCGAGACCCTGTTCAAGAACATGGTGCATACGTTGAACCACAACTATGTTATTGACCGCATCTGGCAGGCGCATCTCGAGGGCCGTGAGCATGGCTACGAAGCACGCAACACCAAGGATCATCCACCCCTTGCGGAACTGGCGAAGCTCCAAGGCGGGATTGATGGCTGGTACGTCGACTGGTCAGACCGGCAAACCGACGCAACCCTCGCCGAAACCGTCCGTTACACGCTGATCGGCGGCAATCAGGGGGCGATGACGCGCGGCGAGATACTTCTGCATCTCGTCATGCACGTGAATTATCACCGGGGTTTCGTCTCGGACATGATTTACGGCATTCCGGGAAATCGACCCCCGACCATGGATCTGCCGGTTTACATGGGGAAATTCCGTCCCGTCGTTTGACCATGCGCTGCATGGCGGGTAGCATCGGACACGGCCTGCGCGCTTGCCCGCGCGTAATTTCAAATACGAATCACTCCTGAACCAAGGAGGACATATGGCTGAAAGAACCATTCGCGAAATCATCGAAGGTCAGGAATCACTGATCGTCCAGGCGGACATGACCGTCGTCGAGGCGGCACGCCAGATGCGCCAGCGCAATGTCGGTGCGTTGATGGTGGTCGAAGGCGAAAAGCTGGTCGGTGTATTTACCGAGCGTGATGCCCTGTTCCGTGTCGTTGCCGCCGGACTTGATCCCACCACCACGCCGCTGAGCATGGTGATGACCAAGAATCCCAAATCCATCTCGCCCGATCGTTCGTTCGCCCAGGCGCTGGGGGTGATGCATGAAGGCCGTTTCCGCCACCTGCCCGTGGCTGAGAACGGCAGGCTGATCGGCATGGTCTCGGTGCGCGACGCCTTCGGTCCCGAGCTCGAGGCGTTTGTCTACGAACTGCTGCGTCAGGAGCAGGTCAGCCAGATTCTGGCCTAGATCCTGGTTTTTTTTCCGCGGCAATCAGGCAGTACAGCGCCACTGCCGCAGGCACGACCAGCGTGGCGAAGGCGATGCCGTAGCTGAGGGTCAGCGCGTAGATATTGGCAAAAATGATCGGACCGGCAAATTTTCCGACATTGGTGATTACCAGTGAGCCGCTGACCGCAAGACTGACCTGACCCTGCGGCGCCAGTCGTCCGACTTCGGCAAGGGTCACGCCCGGCCAGCAGCCCGAGGTCGCCCCCAGTACTGCAAACAGAACATAGACCCAGAACAGCGGCAGTGCCGGATCGAGTGCCAGCGCAGCGGCGCAGGACAGCAACATCAGTCCGGCGTTCCAGGACAGCACGCGCGCAGTGTTGCCGATACGGTCGACGATCCAGCCGAGGAGTACGCGGCCCCCGGCGCAGGCGAGTTGCACCACGGTCAGTACCGTGCCCGCCAGCACCAGGTTCATGTCCAGCGTCACTACGCAGGCCACCACTGCGAACGTCGCTGCACAGAACTGGATCCATGAAAAACAGCAGCCGGCGATGACGATCATGCGCAGTTGCGGATGTGTCCAGATGGCGATGGCGCCGGCAAGAGGATTGGCGGTGACGGCGCGTGCATTGCGGTCGCGGTCGTCATCCCAGCGCCGGCGCTCCCATTGCATCAGCAGCACTACGCCGATGAGCAGAACAACGCTGACCGCTACGGCCCAGCGCCAGCCGAGCCAGAGGGCGACTGCAGGCGACACCAGCGCCGCGCACATGC
The DNA here is from genome assembly GCA_038144955.1 of Burkholderiales bacterium. GTDB lineage: Bacteria > Pseudomonadota > Gammaproteobacteria > Burkholderiales > SG8-41. The sequence continues at coordinate 36,476 of JAYQOT010000016.1, forward strand.
CGCCGGCGGGAATACCCACCTGGTGCAGCGAAAACATGGTGCTGCGGCGCGCCGGCGGCGAAAAACGCATCAGCAGGTGCGAGGCCGACGGCGTGATCATGCCGTAGCCCAGGCCGATCACCAGTGAGCCGATGACCAGGAAGGCGGTCCATGGCACCAGAAGCAGCGCCATGCCCGTGGCGACCAGCGCATGGCCGATCTGGTTGGTGCGCGCCGCGCCGTAGCGGCGGCTGGTACTGCCGAGCAGCGTCAGCGTGACCGCCATGCCGGTGCTGACCAGGCTGATCTGGTAGCCGATCAGCGAGGGATCGAAACCGTAATCGCGCGCAACCTCGGGAGCCACAGCCGGCAATACCAGCACAGCCATCGAAGCGAAGGTGTGGCCGGCAAGAAGCGCCAGCAGCAGGAACAGTGAGGAGACCGGTCGGGACGTTTCAGAACTCATCAATGGGGGAACCAGGGCAGCATCGGTTCCTGCCCGGCCGGGAGTTCCTTGCGCGCGACGTTGAGGATCATCGCCAGCATCGCGTAATAGCCGGCAACCGCGATCAGCTCGATCACGCCCTGTTCGCCAAACGCTGCGACTGCACGCGCATAGGTGGCGTCACAAACGCTCCGGTTGTGCAGCACTTCGGTCAGCATGTCGTGGAGCGCTTCCTCGTCCGGCCTCATGCCTGCGGGCCTGCGGCCTTCGGCGATTGCCTGGGCGACCGCTGGACTCAATCCGGCCTTCATCGCGTGTTTGTAATGCGACTGCCATTCGTACTGCTGGGTCCAGTGGCGCGCCGCCATCAGCGTCGCCATTTCGGCGATGCGGCGGTCAAGCGGGCATTTGAAACGCAGGTATTCGCCTACCTGCTGCACGGTGTGGGCGAGTCCGGGACTGCGCAGCAGCGCGAGAAACGGACCGCGAACCTCGCCGCGCGGACCCGAGGCGATGGCGGCGGCGACTTTTTTCTGTTCTTCGTTCCATTGTTCCGGCGGAATGCGCGGCAGGCGTTCGGGAGGGAGGGCAGGCATGGTCTACTCCGAAATGTTTATAACTATATGATTTAATCGATAATTTAAAACATCCACTGGCCGCCGTTGGCGTGGATGGTCTGGCCGGTGATATACGCCGCGCCGGGTCCGCAGAGAAAGCGCGCGAGCGCAGCGATTTCCGGCGGCTCACCATAGCGTCCGACCGGGATGTGGCCGGCAGCGTCCGGCCGCGGTGCACGGTGCACGGGGCGCGTGGTGTTGAAATGGCCTGGAGAGATGCAGTTGACGCGGATGTTCTGCGGGCCGAGTTCGCGCGCCAGCGCACGGGTCATGCCGGCGAGTCCGCTTTTGGCCGCTGAACTGTGCACCTTGCCGACCGCCCCGTTCAATGCACTGTCACCGGCGAGCGTGATGATGCAGCCGCCACCCGCGGCGATCATTGCCGGCAGCACGGCCTTCACGCAGTGGAAGGATCCGTCCAGCGAGATTGCCATGACCTCGCGCCATTCTGGGAACGTCATCTCAGTAAAAGGAATTTCGCGACGCACCGAGGCATTCAGCACCAGAATATCCACAGCGCCGAGTTGCGCCTGGATTTCTGCGTGCATGTGCTGCACTGCTGCAGCATCGGCCACGTCCGCGACAAAAACCGCAGCGGTGCCGCCGGCCGCGCGGATTTCAGCTGCGACTGCATCGGCTTCTGTTCTGGAGGCGCGGGTGTTGATGGCGACTTTGGCGCCGGCCACCGCCAGTTCCAGTGCGATGGCGCGGCCCAAGTTTTTGGCTGCGCCGGTGACCAGCGCTGTTTTGCCTTTGAGTTCCTGGGTGTTCGGCATAAGCGGTGAGAGTGTTCGACAATCGGGCAAGCATAACGGGGAACGCAGGTTCCCGGAACGCGGTTCCACATGCTGTGGCAGTCCCGCTGCTGGTATAGTGCCGCGCGGTTAGACGAAATCAACGAGGCGGGAGAGTGGCATGAGTAAAAATCTGTTTCTGGCGGCTCTGGTTTTCGCGACGGTGACGGTTCCATTGCACGCGGCGCAGCAGAAGCCGGCGCCCGAAGGCGAATTTCCGGTGAAACCCGTGCGCATCCTGATCGGCTTCACTCCCGGTGGCGGACCCGACATCACGGCGCGTTACATCGCGCAGAAGCTGACTCAGGAATTCAAGCAGCAGGTCCTCGTCGACAACCGTCCCGGCGCTGGCGGCACCATTGCCGCGAATATCGCTGCAAATGCCAATCCCGACGGCTATACCCTGCTGTCGGTATCCTCCGCGCATGCGGTGGCGCCGGCGATCTACGACAAACTTCCCTATGATGTGCGCCGCGACCTGACGGGCATCACGCTCACCGCGTCGTCCAAGTACGTGCTGGTGGCCGCGCCGTCCATGGGCTACAAGTCATTGAAAGACCTGCTGGCTGCGGCGCGTTCCAAACCCGGAAAACTGAATTTTTCATCTGCCGGTGTCGGCAGCGGCACCCATTTCGCCGGCGAATTGCTGAAGAGCATGGCAAAGATCGATGTCGAGCACATTCCCTTCAAGGGCATTCCCGAGGCGATGACCGAAGCGGTTACCGGGCGCGTGGAGTTCTTCATGTCGCCGATTGCCAGCGCGGTGAGCCTGGTGCGCGAAGGCCGGGTCGTCGGGCTTGGCGTGTCGTCATTGAAGCGTGATGCGCTGCTGCCGGATGTGCCGACCATCGCCGAATCAGGGGTACCCGGTTATGACTCCATACTCTGGTTTGGATTGCTGACCCAGGGCAAGACCCCCCGTCCGCTGATCACCATGCTCAACAAGGAAGTGATGCGGATACTGAACGAAGAGGAAACACGCCGCCGCTGGGCCCCGATCGGACTGGATCCGAGCCCGACTTCCCCGGAGGCTTTCGACAAGCTGATTGCGGCCGACATTGCGACATTCACCAGGCTGGCACGCGCCGGCAACATCAAGGCGCGATGAGGGGGTTACTGTCATGAAAATCAAGACCAACGGCATCGAACTGAACTGCGTCATCGAAGGCGATGGGCCGTGGCTGACGATGTCACATTCGCTGGCCTGCAACCTGTCGATGTGGGATCCGCAGATGGCGGAACTGAAGAAGCACTACAAGGTGCTGCGCTTCGATACCCGAGGCCACGGCGCAAGCAGCGCGCCGCCGGGACCGTATACGCTGGAACAGATGGCCGACGACGTGCACGGCCTGTTCGCCGCGCTGGGAATCAAGCAGACACACTGGGCTGGACTGTCGATGGGCGGCATGATCGGCGAGACCTATGCGCTGAAATATCCCGGCGTTTTCCGCAGCATGGTGCTGGCGGATACCACCAGCCGCCGCCCGCCCAACGCGGCGCAGATGTGGGGTGACCGCATCCGCATGGCGAAAGAGCAGGGCATGGATGCGCTTGTCGAAAGCACTCTGGGGCGCTGGTTCACCGAGCCGTACCGCAAGGCGCAACCCGAGGTGATGGCGCGCATCGGCAACGATATCCGCAACACGCCGGTGGAAGGCTTTGCAGGATGCTGCGATGCCATTGCCAAAATCGACGTGCTGGACCGCCTGAAGGAAATCGACTGTCCGGCGTTTGTCATCGTCGGTGACCAGGACCACGGCACGCCGCCGGAGATGGCGAAGCAGATACACGCCAACCTGCGCGGTTCGGAACTGCTGATCATTGAGTCCGCGGCGCACCTGTCGAATGTCGAGCAGGCGCAAATCTTCACCCGCGCGATGACGGATTTCCTCGCGCGACACTGATACCAGGTGATTCAGCGCGGCGCCGCGATACCGCGCAAGGCTTCCATTTCAGCGCTGATCGCAGCTGAAGAGGATGCAACTGCGGCGCGCAGGCCCGCAATTTCATTCGTGGTGACGAGGTCTTTATCCGGGATCTGCGGCGCCAGGGCTTTGATTGCGTCGGGCAGTCCGTCGATGATTCGGGCATGGGCTTCGAGGGTGCTGCGATATTCGCGGTAATCCTGCTCCAGCCGGTTTTTCTGCTGTACGGCGGTGCTCGCCCAGCCAGGTGCCGACCGGTTTCCGCCCAGGAGATCACGGAATGCGCTGATGCCGTGACGCAGCCCCGAATCAAGGACCAGCAATGCTGCCTGGCGTTTCAGCAGTTCCCGCGTGGCGTGCAGGTAGGTGTCGGCCCCTGCGCCGAGCAGCAGGATGCGCGAAGTGTTGACTGCACGCAACGCGATCAGATCGCGGTCGACCCGCTCAGCCGCGGCAGCGACCGCCTGCGATTGTGCGACGGGATCCGCCGCGGGAGCGAGCAGGGTGCGCAGGGCCAGCGTCGCGCCGGCAATCTTTTCCAGAGTTGCGGCACGCAATTTTCCGGTCTGGTGGCTATCCCATGCGTAATAGCCGAGTGCGCCGGCTACGATGAGCACAATGACGCCGATGATGAGATGGTTTGTTTTCATGGGTTTTGCGCCGTTGTGCGGAAAGCGATGGGCGCCGGTTGGCAAGTTACGGGCCAATGATAGGATAGGCCGATGTCTGACGTCAGTGCCGTAGTTCACACTTCAGGAACCCCTGCACAGCTGCGCCGCCTGCTGGCATTTCTGGTGCCGTACCGCTGGAGAGTCGTTGCGGCGCTGACGGCGCTGGTGACGGCTGCCGGTTGCGTACTGGCGCTGGGCCAGGGACTGCGTTTCGTGATCGATGCCGGTTTTGGCAGCGGCAATCCGGCGATGCTGAACACCGCGCTGGCGGGTGTGATTGCCGTGTCGGTGGTGCTGTCGGTGGCAACCTTCACCCGCTTTTACCTGATGATGACGGTTGGTGAGAGGGTCATTGCCGACCTGCGTCGCCGCGTGTTTGCGCATGTGCTGACGCTGTCGCCGGCATTTTTCGACGCCTCCCGGACCGGCGACATCGTGTCGCGGCTGACCAATGACAGCGAGCAGCTGCGCCAGGTCATAGGGTTCGGCCTGTCAATGTTCCTGCGCAACGGTTTGATGATGATCGGTGCGCTGATACTGCTGTTCGCGACCAGTCCCAAGCTCGCAGCCCTGATCGTGCTCGGCGTGCCGGCGACGCTGATCCCGATACTGCTGGTCGGCCGTCGCGTGCGCCGGTTGTCGCGTGCCAACCAGGACCGCGTTGCCGAAGTATCCGCCCATGTCGATGAGTCGATGCACGAAATCCGCACCGTGCAGGCTTATGGCCACGAGAAGCGCACGCGCGGCGCATTTGATGCGGCGACCGAGGCGGCCTATGCCGCCGGTGTCGACCGCATCCGCGTAAAGGCCTGGCTGATCGCCTCGGTGATGCTGATCGCGTTCTGCGCTGTTGGTGTGATCCTGTGGATCGGCGGCCATGATGTGCTCGCGGGGCGGTTGACCGCAGGGGAGCTCTCGGCATTCGTGTTCTATGCCGGCATCGTCGCCAGCGGCGCCGGGACGGTGTCCGAAATCTGGGGCGAAATCCAGCGTGCCGCCGGCGCCACCGAGCGGCTGATGGAATTGCTGGATACGCGCTCGGCACTGGCAATTGCCGAACCGCGCATCGAGCTGCCGGCGCAGGTGCGTGGCGCGATCCGTTTTGAGAGCGTGGGCTTTGCCTACCCGACACGACCTGATGCGCAGGCGCTATCCGCTCTTTCATTCGATGTACATCCCGGCGAGCGGGTGGCGCTGGTCGGGCCGTCGGGCGCAGGCAAGACCACGATCTTCGCGCTGCTGTTGCGGTTCTACGATCCGCAGTCGGGGCGCATCCTGATCGACGGCGCCGACACCCGGCACTGCGATCCGCTGGCGCTGCGCCGCGCGATTGCACTGGTGTCGCAGGACCCCGTCATTTTTGCTGCCAGCGTCACCGAAAACGTGCGCTTCGGCCGTCCTGATGCCACGGTGGAGGAAGTGCGTAAGGCATGCGCTGCGGCGCATGCCATCGAGTTCATCGAGCGATTGCCGCAGGGCTTCGAGACCGATCTTGGCGCGCGCGGCATCAAGCTGTCAGGCGGCCAGCGCCAGCGGCTTTCCATCGCACGCGCCCTGCTTGCTGACCGGCCGATCCTGCTGCTCGACGAAGCGACCAGCTCGCTGGATGCGGAGAGCGAACGCCAGGTGGCGGCGGCGCTGGAACTGCTGGCCCGCGGCCGCACCACCCTGGTGATCGCGCACCGCCTGGCCACCGTGCGTAACGCCGACCGCATCCTCGTGCTCGACCGTGGTCAACTGCACGCAACGGGCACGCATGACGAACTGCTGCGCGCCAACGGGCTTTATGCCCATCTGGCCCGGTTGCAGTTCATGCATGAAGAGGCGGTCTGAGCGGCTAGTGCTGAGGATCACCGATTAAGTCGTCAACGAGCCCAAGGTTTGAGCTCGACATAAATCGAGACGCTTTCCAAAATATGCCGAGCGATGGCGGGGCAAGAAGCGCACGAGGCTCCGGCGAGACATTACCCGGATGTAAGGCGAGCAGGAACGCAGCGCGCGACGAAGGCCCGCCAAGCGCAGGCATTTTGGAAAGACTTTTAAAACATCTGCTGGCCGCCATCGACGTAAATCAACTGTCCGCTCACCATCGCCGCTGCTGGCGTGCACAGGTAGCGTACCAGTGAAGCCACTTCCGAAGGATCCGAGCGCCGGCCCATCGGCACATTGGTGACTGGCGCACGTTCGGAACGGCCCGCGGCGCGCGCGGTATCCAT
>JAYQOT010000017.1:0-42557 GCA_038144955.1 Burkholderiales bacterium
CTGCAGATTCTGGCTGGCCTGGGCCAGACTCGTACAGGGCATGATGCCAAGTTCCCTGAACACGTACGCCGCAGCCATGCCGCGTTCTCCGCTGAGCATCCCGTGCACGAGTACTGGTATGCCCAGTCTTTGCAGGCTCATCGCCAGCAGCGGCAACAGGTTGGGGTGATCGCGGGAGGCGCCGTAGCTCGGCATCAGCACCGCCCGCCACCGGGTATCCGGCGCGGTAATCTGGAAAACACGGGGATACAGCGCAGAAAGTACGCCCACCAGTTCCTGCTGCGTCAGCGGTCGCCGTTCGATCAGGGCGAGCAAGCCACCGAGCTCCAGATCCGGAACACCGCCATCGAGTATGGCCGCGAACAGCGATTCGGCCTCGCTTTCGGACAGCGACTGCCCTGCTGCCAATGTGTCTATACTCTGTCCCCATCCCATGTCTTTTGCCTCCGGCAGGTTCTGCCCGCAAATTGCCTGAGCAGGACAGAGCAACCCCCGTGCCATGCCCAACACAGGAGAAAACAGGGATTTATCAGGCAAAACCGCTGGATGACGCCACGCCGCGGTGCGTACTATTACTGCAGCGCTTTATTTTGGTGCCGGAAAATTCATGCTGCACCGCAGAAACGCGCGCCCCTGCTCAGTGCAACGGTTTGCGTGTCAGCGGCACGAACCGTACCGCCAGCACCTTGCGCCGATTGACCTCATTGCGCAGATTTTTTTCGACCAAGTACAGTGATTGAATGCCACCAGGCTCGCCGACCGGGATAACCATCCGCCCCCCTGGTGCCAGCTGGTCTATCAGCGGCTGCGGCACATGCGGCGCAGCCGCAGTCACCATCACCGCGTCGAATGGCGATGCCTCCGGCCAGCCGGCGTAACCGTCACCGACGCGGGTCTGCACATTGCGATAGCCGGCATCAGTCAGTGCTTGAGCGGCAACACGTGCCAGGGGCTCGATGATTTCGATGGTATAGACCTGGCCGGCGATCTCCGCCAGCACCGCAGCCTGATAGCCCGAGCCCGTTCCAACTTCAAGCACACGGGCTCCCGGCTGCAGATCCAGGAAATCGGTCATCAGCGCCACGATGAAAGGCTGCGAAATGGTCTGACCGCTGCCGATTGCCAGGGGACGGTTGTCATAGGCCTGCACCGCCTGGGAGGATGGCACAAAACGATGGCGCTCGACCCTGCTCATCGCGCGCAGCGTCTTCTCGCCCAGCTCCGCGCGCCCGGTTTCATTGCGCGTATCCCGGGTCATTTGCCTGATCTCATCCACCATGCGTTGGCGCTGCATGGCGGCATCGTCGGCGGCATCCCCACCCATCGTCACTCCCAGCAGCAAAGCCGCGACCACCCGCCGGATCGCCGTGCCACGGCTCACCGGATTCGCCGGCATCTTTCCGCAAAAAGAAAAGGGCATACCGTTGCCAGTATGCCCCCTCTTCCACTACCGCCGCAATGCGGCGGCATTCCTGATATCAGCCCTTCAGGCACGAGCTCATGAATTTCTTGCGATCGTCGCCGGACTTGCCCTCGGCCTTGATATTGCAGTCCTTCATCCGGTCCTGCTGCTTCTTCTGCGCGACAGTAGGTTCCTGGTTGGCTTTCTGCGATTTCTTCTCCGCAGCCGGAGCGCCTTTTTTGGCCTCGCCCTGAGGCTGCTGGGCATGGGCGGACGACAGCGCAAACAAGGTACAAAATACTGCGGCTATCAGCGATTTCATTTCATTCTCCTCAAAGGTGTCGAACGGCCCGATCAGGCCGCAAAGTCGTCTTACCGGCACCACGCCGGCAAGCCCGATGCACCCGTTAACGCGCCGTGGAGATTACGGATGACAGAGACCGAAGGCGCCGGCGACCAGTTCGTAGGAATGCAGCCGGGTGTCGTAGTCGCCGGTGATGGTAATCACCATCAGTTCATCAGCCTGGAATTCCGCCTGGATCTCCAGTAGTCGCTGTTTGACGACATCCGGAGTGCCCAGCACAACGCGGCGGCGGTGATGGGCGATGCGCTGGCGATCAACATCCGTGTAGGGATAACGCTCGGCTTCTTCCAGCGTCGGCACCGGGGCGTTGACGCCGTAATCCATGTTCAGCCGGCGCAGATCGACGCTCTGCGCCAGCCGTTCGGCCTGTTCCTGCGAGTCCGCGCAGATCACGAATACACAAACCAGTGCATGAGGCTGCGGTTCGCGCGACGAGGGCTGGTAGCGTTTTTTGAAATCTCGCATCACCAAGTCGCCGCCGCGCGCGCTGATGAAGTGCGCGAAGGCAAAACGCAAGCCGAGCTGCGCCGCCAGCGCACCGCTGTAGTCGGATGAACCCAGCAGCCAGATCTGCGGGCTGCCCGGACCTGCGGGCTGCGCCTTGACCTGGCGGAACGGATGCCCCTCTGGAATATCGTCATCGAGATAGGCCGCGAGGTACTGCACCTGCTCCGGAAAATCATCCGCCGAGGGATAACGCCCCTGTCCCATCGCCATCGCGGTGGCCTGATCGCCACCCGGCGCGCGGCCGATGCCGAGGTCGATGCGTCCCGGAAACAACGCTTCGAGCATGCGGAACTGTTCGGCAATTTTCAGCGGGCTGTAATAGGGCAACAATACGCCGCCGGTACCCACTCGCAGGGTGGATGTGGCAGCCGCGACCCGCGTCACCAGGATTTCCGGGCAGGGATCGGCCAGCGCCATGATCGAATGATGCTCGGCGCACCAGTAACGGTAATAACCCAGCTTTTCCGCTGCCTGGGCGAGGCGTATGGTCTGCTGGATCGCCTGCTGCGGCGTGTGGCCACTGATGATCGGTGACTGGTCGAGGACGCTGAGTTTGAGCGGTGCTGATTGCGTCATTTATTTTTCCGAGCCCCGAATAAAAGCGTCGAGTACACCACACCATCCCAAAGCAAGATTGTTGCGGTTGTAACCGCCCCCGCCGAATCCCATGATGCGGCCCTGGCACAACTCGTTGGCCAGCACGCACAGCCTCTGAGCGGCATGGACATGCGCACGCGGCGTGTACTGCAGGTGCGCCAGCGGATCGCCAGCAATGCTGTCGGCGCCGGCCTGGAACACGATGAACTCGGGCTTGTGCCGGCGCAGATGGTCTTCGACGCGCTCCCACGCCTCCATGAACTGCGGATCGCCGGCGCCGGGCTGCATCGGGATGTTGAGCTTCAGGCCTACGCCGCCGCCCTTGCCGCGCTCGCTATCGGCACCGGTGCCCGGATAGAGAAAGCGGCCGTCTTCATGAATGTCGGCATAAACCAGATCAGGATCGGATTCGTACGGGTAATACAGACCGTCGCCGTGATGAACGTCGATGTCGACATAGGCGACGCGCTTGATCCCGTATTCGCTGCGCAGCGTATCGATCACCACGCCGCAGTCGTTGAACACGCAGAATCCGGCGGCGCGGTCGCGTGCCGCGTGGTGCAGCCCGCCGATCGGCTGGAAGGTACGCAGCACTTCACCCGCCATGATGCGCTTGAGACCTTCCAGCGCAGCGCCGACGACATGGGCCGAAGCTTCGTAGACACCCGGAAACGCCGGCGTGTCACCGGCATCGATGGAACCGTAGCCGCGCTCCGAAAACTGCTGCACGCGCTGCACATGCTGTTCGCCGTGGAAGCGCTCGATTTCTTCCGCCGATGCCGCTCGCGAGCCGCAGAGCTCGGCGGATTTATCCAGCTTCTGCCGCGAGGCTTCACGCCAGAATGCGTCCTGGCGATCCGGCCCCCAGGGATGCCCGTCAGGGAAACCGTAACCACCCAGTGCTTCATCGACATACAACGCCACTTCCGCTTTCATGCTGCCTCCTGGACTTGCCTCAGAACAGACTACCCTGTTTCGCCGCGCCCGGCACCCGGAACAACCCGGTATTCCTCCTCACACCCTCGCCGCGCCGCGCGCGGTTGAGTCCAGCCTTGTTGCAGGCAATTGCGAACCGCTGTTGCAGCAGGCCGGCGAATTCGCCGGCGCCGCTCATGCGACTGCCGAACTGCGGATCGTTGTCCCGACCGCCGCGCATCGCGTGCACGCGGCTCATCACGTGTTCCGCCTTCAGGGGGTAGTGACGTTCCAGCCATTCGCGGAACAACGTTTTCACTTCGTAGGGCAGACGCAGCAGCACGTAACCCGCACGTTGCGCGCCATGGGCGGCGGCCGCTTCGATGATCGCTTCAATCTCGTGGTCATTGAGAAACGGGATCACCGGCGCCACCATCGTTCCGGCGGGAATCCCCGCTTCCGCCAGCGCGCGTATCGCCTGCAGGCGCCGCGCCGGGGCCGTGCAGCGCGGCTCCATGCGTCGTGCCAGCTCGTGATCCAGTGTTGTCACTGACACAAACACCTCTGCCAGTCCTTTTTTTGCCATCGCGCCGAGAATGTCAATGTCACGCTCGAGAAGCGCATTCTTGGTGACTATGCCCACCGGCTGGTTGAACTCGGCGCAGACCTCGAGAATGCCGCGCGTGATGCGCCGTTCACGTTCCGCCGGCTGATAGGGATCGGTGTTGGCGCCCAGCGCAATCAACTCGCACCGGTAGCCGGGCTTCGACAGCTCTTTCCGCAGCAGCTCGGGTGCGTTGACCTTGGCGAAAATCCGCGTCTCGAAATCGATGCCCGGCGACAGGTTGCGATAGGCGTGGCTCGGACGCGCATAGCAATAAATGCAGCCGTGCTCGCAGCCCTGGTAGGGATTGATGGACTGCGTGAACGGAATGTCGGGCGAGTCGTTGCGGGCAATCACCGATTTCGCGCGCTCATCGGTGACCACGGTTTTCAGCGCACGCTCTTCTTCGTGCGCCGCAGTCTCCCATCCGTCATCGAAGGCCTCGCGTTCAGCATGTTCGAAACGCCCTTCGGGATTGATACCCGCACCGCGGCCCTTGCGCGGGTCGACGTGCTTGCCCGATAGCGTGCGCAAAGCCATGGCTATTCGGTTTTGAAGGCGTGGGTGGTCATCAGCTCGAACACCTTGCGCGGCCGACCGTCCTTGCCACGGCAGGTGACCTCGGTGCGTACCACCGCAATCAACCGGCCATGGTGCACCACCTTCGACCGGACTTTCAGCGTGCGCCCTTCCCCGGGACTGATGTACCAGGCCGAAATCGCGGTCAGCGACCAGTGCGGCGTCAGCGCTGCAATCGCGTTTTCAGCGGCCAGCCCGAGCAGGATGCCGCCCTGCACATGGCCGACGCGGTTGCCGATGTGCGGCCCGTTTTTCACTGTCGACTGCGCCGTGCCTGACGCATGTTTCGCCTGTACGCCCCAGAAACGCTGGATGAACGAACCACCCTGGCTGCGCACGTCGGCGAGTACCGCATCGGCGACGCTCAGCACCTTCTTTTCGTCAGGGCGCAGCTTGCCGCCGATGTCCGGCGTCGGATTCTCGCCGCGACGACGATGCGGCACCGGGTGCAACTCCACGCCTTTGGGCGGTTTCAGCACCATGAACGTAGCGCCGCCCGTGCACACCAGCCCCGCGTCATTGCGGATCTCCAGCGTGCTTATACCCTGTTGTCCCGAGGCGCCCTGTACGAAACCGTGCATCGCTCCGCGTCCGGCAAGGCGTCCGCTGCGCGGCGCGCCGGTGAACTGCAGATTCATCGTTACCGTCGCCAGTCGCGTGTGCGGTTCAAGACCCGCGCGCACCGCCGCGGCCATCACCAGGTCGGCGAGGATCGCGAAGCCCGACAGGTTCAACTGGCCATCGGCATCGGCGCAGTGCGGCCTCACGTCCACCGACAGCGCGGTGTAATCAGTGCCGACATGATCGTAGGAGAGATCGAGAAAATTGCCGGCGAAGTGATAGCCCGGCTCGCGGTTGAGCGCGATGCCGCGCAGCACCTGCGCGCGGATCGTATCGAGTTCACTGACAGCGGAATGTATTGCGGTATCCATGCCTGATTGTAACAAGCGGACTTTGCCCGGCGGTCGTGGCACGCACCGGAAAAGTCTGTATAACTATATGTTTTTATTTATTTTTCAGGGTCCGCTCAACCTCATCCAGTGCCGCCACGGACGCCCCGCCCTGGCGGCGCGCGAGATCGAGCGCGACATCATTGAGCGCGCGATATGCCCCCGCAATGCGCGGATCAAGTGCCTGCAACGCTGCGAGCTGGCGCGCGACCACTGCAGCATCCCCACGCGCCACCGGCCCGGTCAGCGCACGAGTGGTGCCCAATGCGAACACATTGTCGAGAGTCTCGCGTACCAGCGGTTCCATCATCGCCTGTGCCGCAGTGCGCTCAAGTCCGGCGCTTTCGTACGCACGCAACCCCGTTTCCATCAACGCAGTCAAAGCGTTGCACACCAGGACTGAACCGGCGTGATACAGGGTCTTGCCGGCGGCTTCGATACGCGACACCCTGGCGCCGAGTTTTTCGAACAGCGGGATGATTACCGTCAGTGCCGCGTCATCTCCTTCAACTGCACAATAGGTGCCGGCAAAGGTGTTCACGGCAATCGCCGGATCGGCAAAGCTTTTCAGCGGATGCAGGCTGGCAACCTGCGCACCCATGGCCCTGAGCGGTGCCAGAACGTCCGAGGACAATGCACCACTGCAATGAAAGGCGACGTCGCCGCTGCGCACGCTGCCGGCTCCCGCCAGAGCTGTCGCAACCGGTTCTATCCCCGCATCGTGCGGTGTCAGCAACCAAAGCTCAGCCGGCCGGGCCCCGGCCGGCGCCCCCAGTGCACGCCCGCCTCCGATGAATTGAATTGCAGATTGCGCAGATGCCTCGTTCTCGCCCACCACATCCTGCACCGCGCACGCGCCAGCCTGCTGCAACAGTCTGCCCAGCGTGCGGCCCACACGACCGGGACCGACGATGTTCAGCCTGAGCTGCGTCATTTCGGGTCCGGCATCAGCTGTCTCAGCCGCACGAGGAAATCTTCCGGCACCGTATATCCGGCGGCCTGGGCGCGGCGGACTTTTTCCCAAGCTTCTTTCGCCTTCTTCTGCTCGAGCAACACCTGCGCCCAGCGATACCACGCAACGGCGTAACCAGGATCGAGCCGCATGGTCTCTGCGAACTGGAGGTTGGCACGCTCGAAATATTTGTTGCGCTCCTTGGGGTTCTCATGAGGAATCAGTGTCGCGCAAAACCCGTAGGCAACCCCGGAATCCGACATCACCGCCACGCGCTGGAACTTGTCATTCACCAGCTCCCGTGCCTTTGCAAACTGCTGCAGCGCACTGTCACACTCCTTCCGGCGCAGCAGCACACGGCCAAAACCCCAGTACGGCTGGTGGTTGTTGGGATCGAGCAGCCACGACTGGTTGTAGCGGCGCATTGCAAAATCGAGATTGTTCTGGCGCAGGAACTCCTCACCCTGCGCATACCATTCCCGGCTCGCCTTGGCGCGGCTGCCGTAGGTCTTGACCGCGGTAGCGATGAAATGCTCGTCGAGAATTTTCAGGTGCTCGGAACGCTCGATGTCGGGCTGGCCGTACATCGGAAAATTGTCGATCCGCCGCTTGTCGGTCTGGGCCGCGACGGAAAAAGATATCGCAGTCAGGACAATGAACAGACAAAACTTTTTGGGAGAAAAAAGTATACGCATATGTGGCTTGCAAAAATCTCAGTGCGGCGCACTGCTTCCACCCGCAAGATAACACCACCGTTCAATTCAAGCGCTTAACCCGTCTCGTGCACCTTCAGCACTTTTGCCACCGCCGGGATGTCGGCCATGCGCTTGCGGTGATCAGCCACCCTGGGAAAACGGTTGATGTCCACCTTGTCCGACTCCAGCCACCCCGCCAGGGTAAACAAATAGGGATCGCAGATCGAATAGCGCTCGCCCATGACCCACGGCCCCTGGAACATTTCCTTCTCGATCAGCTCGAAGCACTCACCGACAGTCTGCGGCACCTTTCGCGTCATCTCCTCCAGCGCCTTCGGATCGTCGGCCCAGCGGCGGCCGCGATGCTTGTGGGCATGCGCGACATGCACGGTCGAACACAGGTAGCTGTTGAAGGCGTTGACATGCGCCAGCGCGAACGGATCGTTAAGCGGCGCGAGGTTGGCCCCTGGAAACAACTGCGCAACGTAGAGCAGGATCGCCGGGGTCTCGGTAAGGATGCCCTGATCGGTTACCAGCGCCGGCACGCGGCCCTTGGGATTGATCTTCAGATACTCCGGCGAACGCTGCTGGGTCTTTGAAAAATCCAGTCGCTCGGCCTTGTACTCCGCACCCACCTGCTCCAGCGCGATGTGCGAGGCCAGCGCGCAGGTGCCCTTGGCCCAGAACAATGTCAGCATGCCTTGCCTCCCTTGCCGATCATGGTTTTCAACGATCGAACTTGAGCCCTGCCGCCTGCACCACCTTGCGCCAGCGGCCGATGTCGGCCTCGATGAACTTCGCGAACTCGTCGATCGTCATCGTCAGCGGATCGGCGCCGGTCGCCACCAGCCGCTCATGCACGGCCTTGGTGTTCACCGTCTTCACGATCGCGTCGTGCAGCTTGTCGGCGGAGGCGCGCGGCGTTTTCGCCGTGGTCAGCAGGCCGTAGTAGTTGGTCATCGTCACCCCGGCATAACCCGATTCGCCGGTGGTCGGAATGTCGGGAAAATACGGCGAGCGTTTTTCGCTGGCCACCGCAATCGCCTTGACCCGGCCGCTCTTCACGTACGGCGAGATCACCGGCAGATCGACGAACATGCCCTGGATCTGTCCTCCCACCAGGTCGCTGACCGCGGGCGCCGCGCCCTTGTAGGCCACATGGGTGATTTTCACCTTGGCAGCGTCCATCAGCATTTCCAGCCCGAGATGCAGCGTGCCGCCGTTGCCGGCCGAGCCGAATGCGATCTGTTCGGGCTTGGCCTTGGCCAGCGCCGCCAGTTCCTTCAGATTCTTCGTTGGCATCGACGGATGGAGCACGATCAGGCTGGCCGTGGTCATCACCGGCGACAGCGGTTGCAGGTCGCGAAGGGTCTGGTACGGCGGTTTGGCGTAGGTCACCATGTTGATCGAGGTCACGCTGGCGGTGGTCATCAGCAGCGTGTGACCGTCTGGCGCGGCGCGCACCACGGCGTCAGCGCCGATGGTGCCGTTGGCACCGGCGCGGTTGTCAACGATGATCGACTGGCCGAGCAGCTCCGACAGCCGTGGCGCGATGTTGCGGGTGGTGATGTCGGCCGGGCCGCCGGCCGAAAACGGCACGACGATGCGCAGCGGCTTGGAGGGGAAATTCTGGGCCAGCGCCGGAGTTGCAACAGCAGTTGCCAACGCGACCAACAAAACCTGGCGGATCATGGTGCCACCTCTTTTGAAATGGGATTGCCGGCCATTATATAGAGGCACCGGGAGCAAAACGCAGGCATGGCTGTGCGCCGATTGTCACCGCCGCGCGTTATAGTGCGCAGCACCATGACCAACGCCTTTTCCCGCCGCGATTTCCTGCTGCGCACCGCCGCGCTGTCGGCAACGCTCGCGCTGCCGGCACCCCTGCTGGCCCAGCCGCGCTTCCAGCGCAATCCGTTCACTCTGGGCGTCGCGTCCGGGCATCCCCGACCCGATGGCCTGGTGCTGTGGACACGTCTCGCGCCTGACCCGTTGAACGGCGGCGGCATGCCGCCTGCGGTAGTCAACGTACGCTGGGAAGTCGCAGCCGACGAACGCTTCCGCAAGATCGTCGCGCGTGGCGAGGCCGCCGCGGTACCGGCATTCGCCCATTCGGTGCACATCGACGTGCGCGGGCTGCAGCCGGCACGCTGGTACTGGTACCGCTTCACGGCCGGAGACGCCGTCAGCCCGGTCGGTCGCACCCGCACCGCGCCGGCTGCTGACGACGCCGCCACCCCGCTGTCTTTCGCGGTAGCGTCGTGCCAGCACTACGAACACGGCTACTACGCCGCCTACCGTGACATGGCGCAGCGCAATCCCGATCTGGCAATCCATGTCGGCGATTACATCTACGAGGCATCCTGGGGCCGCCGCACGTTCGTGCGCCACCACGACACGCCAGAACCGTACACGCTGGATGATTACCGCAACCGCTATGCGCTCTACAAGACCGATCCGCAGCTGCAGGCAGCACACGCCGCCTGCCCGTGGCTGGTGACCTGGGACGACCACGAGGTCGACAATGATTACGCCAACGACCGTTCGCAGGATCTCGATCAGGCCGATGTTTTCCTGCGCCGCCGCGCCGCCGCCTACCAGGCATGGTATGAACACATGCCGCTGCCGCCCGGCAGCTACGCCGGCGGGCCAAACCTGAAAATCTACGGCAGCCACGCGATGGGCGCGCTGACCAACATCCAGCTGCTCGACATGCGTCAGTACCGCGACTACCACGTGTGTTCACGCCGCGGCCGCGGCGGTGGCAACCAGGTCAACACTGCGGAATGCACCGACCTGCGCCTGCCCGGACGTTCGCTGCTGGGCGCTGCGCAGGAACGCTGGCTGGAGCAGGCACTGGCGGCATCCCCCGCGCGCTGGAACGTGATCGCGCAAGCCACGCTGATGGCGCAGGCCGACCGCGAGCCGGGGCCGGAGCGTGTGGTCTACACCGACGGCTGGGACGGCTATCCGCTGGCGCGCGAAAAGCTGCTGCGCTTCATTGGCGAACGCAGGATCAGCAACCCGGTGGTAGTCGGCGGCGACGTGCATTTCGCTTCGGCCAGCGATCTCAAGGTGAATTTCGACGACGAGAAATCGCCGGTGGTGGCCAGCGAATTCGTCGCCACCTCGATCAGCTCGTTCGGTCCCAGCCGCGCACGCGTCGAAGCGCTGCTCGCGGAAAACCCGCATGTGCGTTTTGCCAACGGCTCGCGCCGCGGTTACCTGCTGTGCTCAGTCACACCCAAACGCTTGGAAACCACGTTCATGGCCGTGGTCGCCCCGGAAGATGCGCAGTCGCGGGTGTATGAAATGGCGCATTACGCAGTTGAAAACGGCCGCGCCGGACCGCAGCGAGCGTGATACATAAATATCTGTTTTAATTGATGTTTTTTACAGGCCGAGAATACGCGCGATCTCTGCAGCATAACGGCTGATGGTTACGCCCTCGTAAACCGCTTCATCCACCGTCGCCTCGAGCAGGTCGCGCAGTTCATGCAGGCGGTCGGTAATCCAGTGGTGCTCGGTCGCAGGCTCGTCCAGCAGCTTGCGCAACGCCTCAACCTCGTCGCGCAGGCGCTGCACGTCAGCCGAACCGCCACGCACCTTGGCGAGATCGCGTTCGAGCGCAACGATCAGCCGCGCAGCTTCGTTCAGGTCGACGGGCTTGGGTGTTTTGTCAGCAGCCACAATCACCTCCGTACCTATTGGACGGTATCAGCATCGCACGCAGAAACGTCATGCTATTTGACCCGGATCAAACCTTGTCGTTCAATGCCCGACGCTTATTCCTCGTCGCGCCAGCGGTCGAGCTGGCGCCTCTCACGCTTGGTGGGCCGTCCGACGCGATCGCGTGCCGGATCCGCGGCATAGCGCCGCAGCGCAGACTGTTCCTCGCGCTTGGCCCGACTCGCCTCGTTTTCCGAGTACAGCGTGCGCGCCACTGTCGCCGGGCCACGCTTGTCGGACAGTTGCTCCACGCGCAGCGTCCACTCGCTGGTGCCGATGTGGACCACCAGCTCATCACCGATGCGCACCTCCTTGGCCGGCTTGACGCGATCGCCGTTCAGCTTGACCTTGCCACCTTCGACCGCCTGCTGCGCGGCGGCGCGTGTCTTGAAGAAGCGCGCCGCCCACAACCACTTGTCGACCCGCAGCGCCATTACATCGGCATCGGGCTGCGGCCGGCGAGATTGATCCAGCCGCGGATGATGCGATAAAGCACCCAGACCCCCGTCAGCATCATCAAAGGAATCCCGAGAATCGCGCCGATGACGGTCACGATCATCAGCCAGGCCACGATGAACCAGCCCACCGCCCACCAGAAAGTGCGGATCTGCCATGAGAAATGCGAGTCGAGAAATGTACCGCGCACGGCATCCCGCTTCACGTAATTGATGATCACCGCGATGATCGAAGGCCAGCCGGTCAGGAACGCGGTGACCACGAATGCAGCACTGCTCAATCCGGTCAGCGCACTGAATGCGTGCAAACCGTAGACGATGTGCGTCAGCGTGATCAGGTCATTGGCGGGCAGCGGGGCCAGAGTTTTGCCGTCGATGTCGGTCATGTTGCCTCCTCAGGACAGGTCGATCGCATATTTCTTGTAATCCGCCAGCGAAGCGAACTCCAGCGACGCCTCATGGGTCGCCGCCAGCACCACGCGCGGCGCCATGCCGGCATCGAGTGCTTCGCGCCAGCGCGGCGCACACAGGCACCAGCGGTCGCCGGGCTGAAGTCCCGGAAAGCCGAACTCCGGCACCGGCGTCGACAGGTCGTTGCCCCGCGCCTTGGAAAATTCCAGAAATTCCGCTGTCATTACTGCGCAAACGGTATGCACACCGACGTCTTCCGGGCTGGTGTTGCAGCAACCGTCGCGAAAAAAGCCGGTCAGCGGACGTTCGCTGCAGGATTGCAGTTTCTCGCCCAGCACGTTGCGGGCGAATTCATTGGGATCAAATCTGCGCATTCAATTCACCTTCTTTCACGCCACATGCCGCGCCTGCCGCAGTTTGCCGCGCGCAGCATTTCGCGGCGCCGGGCGCACACCTTCCTTCATGAATGGCAGCCGGCCCTTGGCGCCGCTCGCCTCGTAGTCAGCGTTGACCGCAGTCACAACCGCCGCCGCCGGCACCCCGTTCTCCACCAGGAAGTCATGCAGGAATCCGCACAGTTTTTCCAGCGCGAACTCATGGGTCTTGCCGGTGCGCGCATAAAGCCAGTCGGAAAATTTCATGAAGCGCGCGAACGGTGCATCGGCCAGCAGCAGCGGCAGCGCGCGCGGAAAGCGCCCGCTATTGCCCGCCAGGTCCCAGTAGCGCGCGAAACGGATGATGCGCTGCATGTCGCTGAAGCCGATGACGTCAGTCGCCAGCACCGTATACGGCGCATCGGGGCTGTATCTCATCGCGTGATCCTGCGTATGGCGGTCGATCGGGGCGCCGCGCAGGCGCTTGAGGATGCCGACCTGGATTTCATGCGGACGCAACGCATGCAGGCGGTCAAAGCCGCGACCGAAGGAGTCCAGGTTCTCGCCCGGCAACCCGGCGATCAGGTCGACGTGGATCAGCGCCGGCGATTCATCGCGCAGCCAGCTCAGGTTGGCCTCGGCGAGCGCGTTGTCCTGTTTGCGCGAAATGCGCGCCTGCACCGCCTCGTCCCAGGTCTGGATACCGACTTCGAAATGCAGGCTGCCCCGCGGAAATCTGCCGATCGCCTCCTTGAGTTTGTCCGGCAGATGATCGGGTATCAACTCGAAATGGATGAACAGGTCGTCGCTCAGTCGTTCGAGAAAAAATTCGAGGATCGCCAGGCTCGCAGCGACCTTGAGATTGAAGGTGCGATCGACGAAGCGGAAATGGCGCGCGCCTCTGTCATACAACTTACTGATTTCATTGATGAATTTTTCAATTTCGAAGGGCCACGCGGTCTTGTCCAGGGCGGACAGACAGAACTCGCACTTGAACGGACAGCCGCGCGATGCTTCGACGTAGATGAAGCGGCGCGCGATGTCCTCGTCGGTGTATTCGTCATAGGGCAGCGCGATCTCCGCCAGCTTCGGCTGCACGCCGGCATGCACCTTTTCGGCAGGGGGTTGTCCCGCCACGATGTCCGCACACAGTTTTGCAAAAGTAACGTCCCCCCACCCCGTCACCACGTAATCCGCCAGTACACAGATGCGCTGGCCGTCGGTCTCGTGACTCACTTCGGGGCCGCCAACGACGATGACGATCTCCGGTGCCACGCGCTTGAGGATCGCCACCACGCGCGCGGTCTCCTCGACGTTCCAGATATAGACACCAAAACCGATGATCGCCGGCTGCTGTTCGAGCAGCCGCTCAGCGATGTCGGCCGGGCGGTCGCCGAGCACGAACTCGGTGATCCGCGTGTCATCGCGCAGCGCACCCATGTTGGCGCGCAGATAACGCAGGCCGAGGGCCGCATGCACATAGCGTGCGTTGATCGTGGTCAGCGTGATTCCACCCATGCGGACATTATCGCAAGGCCCCGGTGTTTTTGATACGCTAGGCCCTCTCTGATCACATTGCCAGCCTCAAAGGACGCATCACCATGGCCCAACAACCAGTATCCGGCGCTCCCGACACCAAAATGGATGTCTCTGCGCTCTATCGCGAAGACATCATCACCGACCGCAGGGTCGGCACCATCCGCCGCATGATTCCGGTCGATCGCGACGGCAAGGACGACGCCTCGCGCCCGACGCTCTACATCGGCGAAGCGCAAATCATGACCAACGCCGGCCCGCTGCCGATCAATTTCGAGATTGAAGCCAAGACGCTCGGTGAAGCCGTCGAAAAATTCGGTCCGGCAGCGAAGGAAGGTGTCGAGCGCACCGTCAAGGAACTGCAGGAACTGCGGCGTCAGGCAGCTTCCTCGATCGTCGTGCCCGGTGCGGGCGGCGGCGGCATGGGCGGCCTCGGCGGCCTGCCCGGAGGGGGCGGCGGCAAGATCCAGATGCCGTGAGCGCCACCGCAAAACCGGTCCGTTCGGCAGGGGTCGTGGTTGCCCGCCGTCACGGCGGCGGCTGGCGCCTGCTGGTGCTGCGCGCGTTCAGCAACTGGGATTTTCCTAAAGGTCTGATCGAGGACGGCGAAGATCCGCTCGACACGGCCCGGCGTGAAACCGTCGAGGAAACCGGGATCACCGACCTCGCCTTCGATTTCGGCGATTCGTTCCGCGAAACCATACCCTACGGCAACGGCAAGATCGCACGCTACTACCTTGCGATAACCGAAACCGAACACATCACGCTGCCGATCTCGCACGAACTCGGCAAACCTGAACACGATGAGTGGCGCTGGGTAGGATTCGACGAAGCGGAAGATTTCCTGCCGCCGCGGCTCGCAGCGGTACTCGACTGGGCGCGCGAGACGCTCGACCCAGGCTGACCCTCAGACACAATCAGCGTAGCGAATACCGCGCGACGCAGCCATTGCGTCGCGCGGCAGCTGGTCAGCGCCGTTTCGCCGGAATGATCGGCAGCATCAGATACGACGCCGTCTTTCCGCCGGCATGCACCGTGTTCATCGCGCCGGCGTTGTAATCGGCGTGATAGTGGGTATACGGCGCACTGCCCTGGCCGTCGCGCGGCTGGACGTCGAGGCGCAGCCGGTGGCCCTTCTTGAACACCATGCTCGTCGGCCACACCTCGATGCGGCATTCGACAACCTCGCCCTTCTTCAGCCACTGGCGCTCATCGTGGGCGTGGAACGGCCGGTACGGCAGCGACTTCTTCGGATCGAGCTTGCGCTGCGAAGCGCGCAGCCAGCCCTTGGTTACGCAGGGAATCGGCTGGCTGTGCTGGCCGACTTCGCAGACGTCCTTGCCGTCGGGCCCGATGTTGCGGATGGTGACGAAAATGTCCATGTCTTCCGAAGTACTCGACACCCACAGGTTGAGCACCAGCGGGCCGGTGACCTCGGTGTCCTCCGCCATCGGCGGCGTCACGAAGGAGATGCCGGTGCGACCGGTGTTGCCATGGGTGGTCGACAGCGAGGAACCGCCGGCGACGCCCGCGGTGGTCACACCACTGGCGGAATACGACAGCTTCGCCGCGTTCTTCGGCGCTGATTTCGCAAGCAGCCCTTCGACCTCATCGGGACCGCCCGGTTTGCTGCGCTCCGGTTTCAGGTACAGCTTCGTCCACTTGGTACGCTTCAGCGGCCATTCGTTTTCGTAGCGGAACGCGTACGGCTTCTTGCTGCCGCCGGTGCGGATTTCGAGCTTCACCGGCGGATCGCTCATGATGCCGGTGTCGATGTCCTTCAGCCAGTAATCGAACCAGCGCAGCTGGTCCATGCGCCCTTCCTCGGCATGGAACGGGTGGAAGTGCGAACCGGTGTGGATGCGCAGCTTCTTGTGTTTCGACGCGGCGTTCATGAAGCCTTCGGTATTGCCGCGCAGGTGCATGGAGAATCCGCCCCAGTTGCCGACACTGTACAACGGCACCTTGATCTGGTCCCAGCGCGCGCTCGACAACCGCCAGTATTCTGAATCCAGGTCGTTGCGCATGAACTGCCACATCATGTCGTTGTGGAAGGCGTCGGGGTTGTAGCTGCGCGGCTTGCCCAGCAGGTGGTGGGCGGTGTGCGTCAGCCACCAGTTGCCGATGAAGCCCAGTGCGAAGATGCCACCGTGGTAGGCCTGGTCGCGGTACTGGTCGGCGCGACCTTCCCACGGCATGATCGCCTTCAGCGACGGCGGTTGCAGGTTGGCGGCGCGCCATTGAGAAGACGCATGGTAGGAAATGCCGAGCATGCCGACATTGCCCGAGCACCAGTCGCGCTTGGCGATCCACTCGATCGCGTCGTAGGCGTCCAGCCCTTCCTGGTACGAACTCGGATCGGATTTGCCCGGCGACTTGCCGGCGCCGCGCACGTCGACGCGCACGCAGGCATAGCCACGTGGACACCACCATTCCGGATTGACGGTTTCCCAGTTCATGTAGGGATTGGCTTTTTCCTCGAGGTCCGCCGGCGGCAGCCACAGCTTGTCCTTCTGGTAAGGGCCCGTATTAAGGATGACGGGGACCTTCTCGCGGAAATTCGGCCGGAACACATCGGCATAGATGACGGTGCCGTCGCGCAGCGGAATCTGCACGTCTTTCTCGATGATCAGTTTGCATTTGCGCGGCTGCGACACGCGCGAACGGCTGCGACGACGAACTGCGGGCATGACACACTCCTCCAAGAGTTGCCCGGCGTCGGATCGCGCCGGAATCAGGCACGCAGTGTAGCCCGCTCTGCTCGCGCCTCGCAAAATCACGTCCAGCATGTGACCGGACCGTGCGCAGTATGTCGCCCATCCTCTGGTAAACTCATCGCCCCACAAGCGGCACACCTCCGGAGGCGATCATGATTTACGAAGTGCGGACTTATTTTGTAAAACCGAAATCCTTGGCCGAGGTCGAGAAGCGCTTCGGCGAAGCCTACGAAACCCGCAAGAAAATTTCGCCGCTGGCAGCGTTTTTCCATACTGAAATCGGGCCACTGAACCAGATCATCCACATCTGGCCGTACAAGGACATGGCCGAGCGCGACCGCATCCGCGCCGAAGCCGTGGCCGCCGGCAACTGGCCGCCTAAGATCGGCGAATTCCTGCTCGGCATGCAATCCGAAATCTTCATACCTTTTGCCTGCTCGCCCGAAATCAAGCCCGGCAAGATGGGTCCCTACTTCGAAATGCGCACCTACACCGTTGCTCCGGGCGACCTGCCCAAGATCCAGAAAGTCTGGGAAAAAGCCCTTCCTGAACGCACCAAGATCAGCCCGCTGGTCGGCGTCTGGCACAGCGAACTGGGGGGACTCAACCGTTTCATGCATATCTGGGCTTACAGCTCGCTCGACCAGCGCAACGAAGCGCGCGACAAGGCGCTCGCCACCGGGGTATGGCCGCCATCAGCCGTTGCCAAGAAACTGAACATGCCGGACGGCACGCTGACTGCGCAGGAAAACAAGATCGTCATGCCATCGGCATTTTCGCCGCTTCAGTAAACAATAAGGACTGTAAGGAGCAACAAGATGCCCATCGGCAAACTCGATCATTTCTCGATCCGCACCCTCGACGTCGAGGCGTCGCGGAAGTTCTATACCGAGGTGATGGGCTTCACCGTCGGCTTCCGTCCGCCGTTCAAATTTCCGGGATTGTGGTTGTATAACGGACCGCAATATCCGGAAACCACCGGCGTGGTGCACATCATCGGCATCGACCTCAACGATCCTCAAGGGCTCAAGGATTATCTCGGTGACAAGGAACTCGACACACTGAACGGAACCGGCACCGTCGATCACATGGCATTCTCTGCGACGGGACTTGATGAAATGCGTGCACGGCTCAAGTCAAACAACATTGAATACCGCGAACGCACGGTGCCTTCGCTGAATCTGCACCAGGTGTTTTTCGAAGACCCCAGCACCGTCACCATAGAACTGAATTACCCGGCCAGCGAAGTCCAGAAAGCTGCCTGACGCGATGCCGGCAGCGCCAAGACAGCCGCGCGCGCTGGTCATCGGCGGCTCGCTGGGAGGACTGTTTGCGGCCAACCTGCTGCATCGTCAGGGCTGGGATGTCCACGTGTATGAACAGGCGGGTGAAGGACTCGCCGGCCGCGGTGCGGGAATCATTACCCACCCCGACCTGTTCGCCGCGCTCGGACGCATCGGCATCGTCATTGATGACAGCTTTGGTGTCGACATCGCCGGTCGCGTGGCATTTGATCGCAGCGGCGCCTGCGTCGGCACCCTCGATATCAAACAATGCCTGACTACCTGGGCGCGGCTGTATGCACTGCTCAAGGACGCCTTGCCTGAGGAGCGTTACCATTTCGACCACGCCTGCAGTAATGTGGAGCAGGATACGCGCAGCGTCAGCGCCTGCTTCAGCAACGGCGCGCAGTCTGAGGGGGATCTGCTGGTTGCAGCCGACGGCATACGCTCCACAGTGCGTGCTCAACTTGCCGCGGAAGACCGCCCGGTCTATGCGGGGTACGTCGCATGGCGGGGCCTTGTCGATGAAAATGAACTGACACGGAACACCCACAAAGATTTGTTCCCGCTGTTCGGTTTCAGCCTTGCGCCGCGCGAGCACATGCTCGGCTACCCGGTCGCGGGCTTCACCAATTCGACCCGGCCCGGCGAACGCTGCTACAACTATGTCTGGTACAGGCCGACGCATGTGGAACGCGAACTGCCGCAACTGTGTACCGACATCCATGGCCAACGGCATGACATGGCAATCCCGCCACCGCTGATCCGTCCGGAGATACGCGATGCGATGCGCCAAGGAGCGAACGATGCGCTGTCGCCGCAGTTCGCGGAGGTCGTAGCCAAGACGCGCCAACCTTTTTTTCAGGCTATCTTCGACCTTGAATCGAAAAGCATGGCCCATGGTCGCATAGCCCTGCTTGGCGATGCGGCATTTGTCGCGCGGCCGCATTGCGGCATGGGAGTATCCAAGGCGGCCGGTGATGCCATTGCACTGGCCGGAGCACTGAAAACCTCGGACAATAATCTGCCGGCGGCATTGCCTCGCTACTCGGAATCGCGTACCCGCTTCGGCCACGCGGTAGTCGCACACGCCCGGGAACTCGGCTCGTACCTGCAGGCCTGCGACAGCACCGAAGCGGAACGGTTACGCTGCGCGCATCACCACACACCAACTGCCGTGATGCGCGACATCGCGGTAAGCCGTGAGTTCTGACCAAGAGGAGACAACATGAAAATAGGATTCATCGGACTGGGCACCATGGGTGGCGCGATGGCGCTCAACCTGCGCAAGGCGAAATTCGATCTCGTCGTGCACGACCTGCGCGCCGATATCGCCAAGCCAGTGCTGGATGCAGGCGCGACCTGGGCCGATTCGGTGTCGGCACTCGGCAAGGTGGCTGACGTGGTGCTGACTTCACTTCCCGGACCACGGGAGACAGAAGCCGTAGGCGCCGAATTGATGAGCAGCATGAAAAGCGGCGGCGTCTGGTTCGACCTGACGACGAATTCACCCACTGTGGTAAGAGCGCTCAGTGCACGCTGCGCTGAACACGGCATCGCAATGCTCGACGCCCCGGTGTCCGGCGGCCCGCATGGCGCGAAGTCGGGAAAAATGGCATTGCTGGTCGGCGGCGATGAACAGGTGTTCAACAACCACCGCAAAGTGCTTGATGCCATCGGCGACCAGGTCATCTACATCGGCCCTATCGGTGCGGGTACGGTGGCCAAGCTGGTGCACAACTGCGCCGGCTACGCGATCCAGACCGCACTCGCAGAGGTATTCACCGTAGGCGTCAAGGCCGGAGTCGATCCACTGGCGCTGTGGGCCGCAGTGCGCCAGTGCTCGCTGGGTCGCCAGCGCACGTTCGACCGCCTCGGTCGCCAGTTCCTGCAGGGCAGTTTCGACCCTCCTGATTTTGCGCTGAAACTCGCACTGAAGGACGTTACGCTGGCCACCGAATTGGGACGCGAACTCGGGGTGCCGATGCGGGTTGCGAATCTTGCGCATGCCGACATGACCGAAGCGCTTAACCGCGGCTGGGGACACCGCGACTCGCGCATTCCGATGTTGCTGCAGGAAGAGCGGGCCGGCGTCGAAATCAAGGTGCCGGCGGCAGACATACAGGCCGTTCTCAAGAAAGACGGCTAGAATCACGCATATCAACGAGCAGACCACGGGAGCAGGAAATGCGACAGCATCACCCGATCAGCATCTGCACTCTTTGTTTTGCCCTCTTCGCAGGTATGGCACAGGCGCAGGACGACACGGCCGCGCGATTGGACTACGTAATCAGCGGCGGGCATCGCAGCGAGGCCAACCGGCTGCGCGATCAATACCGCCATCCAAAGGAAACCCTGCTCTTTTTCGGACTGCGTCCAGGCATGACCGTTGTCGAAATCTGGCCGGGCGGTGGCTGGTACACCGAAGTCATCGGTCCAGTGCTGCGTGAAACCGGCAAGTATTATCTGGGCCATTACGCAATCGAAGATCCCAAGCTGGCCGACTGGCAGCGCGAGGCGCGCGAAAAACACCAGCAGCGCATCACCGAACAGGCCGGCGTCTACGGCACCCCGGTATTCACATCCTTCGGACCGCCGGATTACCTCGCGATCGCGCCACCGGCCAGCGCTGACCTGGTGCTGACTTTCCGCAACGTGCACAACTGGAGTTCCCGCAAATCAGACCATGCGGCATTCAAGTCCTTTTTCGATGCACTTAAACCCGGCGGCATCCTCGGCGTGGTCGAGCATCGCGCGAAGCCGGGCACCTCCCTGGAGCGCATGGTAAAAACCGGTTACATGACCGAGGCCTATGTCATCGAGCTGGCGGAAAAGGCAGGATTCAGATTGCTGGAAAAATCCGAGATCAACGCCAATCCGAAGGACAGCACCGACCATCCCAACGGCGTGTGGACACTGCCGCCGATGCTGCGGGGCTGGATCGACAAGGAAAAATACCGTGCGATCGGTGAAAGCGACCGCATGACCCTTAAATTCCGCAAACCGGAAAAATAGGAACCTGATGCCCGCCACCCCGACCTACGCCGCACTGCTAGGCCTGATGTTTGTCGGTTTGAGCCTGCGCACGATCCGGCTGCGCCGCCGCTTCCGGGTTGCCATCGGTGACGGCCGCAATCCGCTGCTGCAGCGAGCAATGCGGGTAAATGCGAATTTTGCTGAATACGTTCCGCTGGCGCTGGTGCTGATCTGGTTCGTCGAACTGCATGACGGACCGCAGTTGCACGTGCATGCGATGGGCACAGCCCTGCTGTGCGGCAGACTGCTGCATGCCTGGGGCGTCAGCCAGGAAAAGGAAAACTTCCGCTACCGTGTAGCGGGAATGATGCTGACCTTCGCGGTCCTGATCAGCGCCAGCCTCGCCGTCCTGATCAACCTGTTCCGCTGATCCGGGAGATCAGCGGCGGTTGAACTCCCGCGAATTCAGCCGCTCGATATCGGCCTGTACCTGTTCCTGGCTGCGTTCGTAGACAATTTCACGTCCCATCACCGAACCGGCATAGGCCAGCCCGTTGCGGGTCGGTTTCAGCTCGCACTTGACGCTGTGCACGCCGCTGCCCAGAACGACCTGGATGGACGAGGCGCGCTTGTCGAGCACGACCACCTCCATCAGCTGCCGTGTCTCGGTGACCCGGACCTTGATCTTTTCAGTGTTCATCTGAGGTTATGTTGATCCTGCAATAGCATGCCGCATGTTACTACCGTGTCACCCTCCCCGAACAGGATGGCAATCCACCTATCCGCAATGTGGCCAAGCCGGATTTAAGCTGCTGCGTGACATATAATTTCGGACTTTCCCGAGGCTTTACTCCCACTCCTTCATGCTGATCAAATTCACCATCAACGGCGACCCCGTCGAAATCCATCTCAAATCACCTGACCGGTTGCTGGTCGATGTGTTGCGCGAGGATCTGCAACTGACCGGCACCAAACACGGTTGCGGCATCGGCGCCTGCGGCACCTGCACAGTGATCATCGACGGTGCACCAGTCTCCTCCTGCCTGCAGCTCGCCGCCATGTGTAACGGCGCTAACATCCGCACGGTGGAAGGCCTGGATGAGGCCGGAGTACTGCACCCGGTTCAACAGGCCTTCATCAACAAATCGGCCATGCAGTGTGGCATCTGCATCCCCGGCCACGTCATGCAGTGCGTGTCGTTGATCGAGAAAAATCCGGATCCGAGCGATGAAGAAATCCGCGCCAGCGCGGACAGTGTCTACTGCCGCTGCACCGGCTACGTGAAGATCATGGACGCTTACCGCGAAGCCGCTGCACTGCTGAAAAAGGCGGGCAAAAAATGAATAGCCGCGACCCTCGCCTGAAAGACCCCAAATTCGAATCCGGCCTGCTGGTGGTCGGCAAGGACGTGCCGCGCACTGACGCCCTGCCCAAGGTCACCGGAGCCGCCCAGTATGTCGCCGATCTGCACATGCCGGGCATGCTGCATGCCGCAGTGCTGCGCAGCCCGCATCCGAACGCACGCATCCTGTCGATAGACACCAGCGCCGCGCGCGCAATGCCCGGGGTCAAAGCCGTGGTCACCGGCGAGGACACTGCGAAACGCAAATGGGGGGCGTTCCGCCCTGACCTCTATCCGCTGGCGGTCGGCCGGGTGCGTTATGTCGGAGACGAAGTCGCTGCGGTAGCCGCCACTGATCCGGAAATCGCACGTGCCGCGGTAGACAAGATCATCGTCAACTACGAACCACTGCCAGGCGTGTTTTCGCTGAACGAAGCCATGGCCTCCGGTGCACCACTGGTGCACGACGACGCCCCCGGCAACATCGCCCATGAATTCGGTTTTGAACGCGGCGATGTCGATGCCGGCTTCAAGGCCTCCGACGTGGTCGTCGAAGGCACCTGGGAACTGATTCGTCAGTGGCATTCCTCTTTGGAGACCATTGGTTGCGTCGCCCACTGGACCAACAACCGCGTCACCATGTGGTGCAACACCCAGACGCCGTTCCTTGCCCGCGGCCGCTATGCTGTCGCGCTGGGCGTGCCCGAAGCCCAGGTGCGCGTGATCCAGACCGAGGTCGGCGGCGGTTTCGGCGGTAAGTCCGGCGACGACAATGGCTCGGTGATCGCGGCGATCCTCGCGCGCAAGGCCGGCAGGCCCGTCAAATACATACACACCCGTGAGGAAGAATTCCTCGCCAGCCATCCGCGCATGCCGATGCGCTACTGGGTGCGCCTCGGTTTCGCCAAATCCGGCAAGGTGCTGGCCAAGGAAATCCGCATGTGGGCCGACAACGGTGCCTACACCGGCAAATCGCAGGCCATCCTTGGTGCGGCAACGGTGCGCCACGATGCGCTCTACAAGTATCCGAATGCACGCGCAAAATCGACGCTGCTCTACACCAGCCTGGTGCCCACCGGTGCGTTCCGCGGCTTTGGCAATCCTTCGGCCGACTGGGCTGTAGAACAGGCCTGGGATCTCGCCGCCGAAAAGCTGAACATCGACGTGGTTGACCTGCTGCGGATGAACGCAGTGGAAGAAGGCGACGTCTCGCCGCACAACCACAAGGTCACCAGCTGCGAACTCCGGCAGTGCATCGACATGGCCGCGGAACTGATCGACTGGAAAAAGAAACGCAAGAACAAGAAACCCGACACCGGCTTCGGCATGGGTTGCAGCGTGCATGTCAACGGCCGCCGCAGTTTCGGCGACTGGGACGGCAGCTCGGCGATTGTGCGCATCAACGAGGACGGCCGCGCCACCATCATCACCGGTGAAGGTGAAATCGGCCAGGGCACGCTGACCGTGCTGCGGCAGATTGCTGCCGAGGAACTTAGTCTGCCCTATGACGACATCGACATCACCCGCCCCGACACCGACGTGCATCCGCATTCGCTGGGCGCGCTGGCGAGCCGCGTGACCTATGTCGCCGGCAACGCGGTGAAACGCGCAGCCGCTGAAGCGCACAAGCAGCTGATGAACGCAGCGGCGGAGCAGTTCAAAAAACCGGTCAACGAACTGACCATCATCAACGGCCAGATCGGTCCGAAGAATGGCGCCGAATCCGAGTTCAAGCCGGTGAGCGCAGTGGTGCGCGCCAACATCTACAAGCGCGGCGGCGAGGCCATCGTCGGTGTCGGCAACTGGGACAATCCCTCCGAATTCCCCGACCACAGCCGTTTCGGCAACGAGTCGGGCGCCTACAATTTCGCCGCGCAGGCTGCCGAAGTCGAAATCGACCGCGGCACCGGCCAGGTCAAACTGAAGGAAATCGCCGCGGTGGTCGATTGCGGCACTGTGATCCATCCCGCCGCGGCCCAGGGCCAGGTTGAAGGCGCGGTGACGCAGGGCATCGGCCTCGCAATGACCGAGTATTTCGACTGGCACAACGGCATGCCGACCGATCCCCAGTACATCGATTACACGCTGCCGTCAGCCGATTTCGTACCGAAAATCCACGTCGGTTTCGCCGACTCTTACGAACCTTCAGGACCGTTTGGTGCCAAGGGCCTCGGCGAAATCGGCCTCGATGCAGTTCCGGCTGCAATTGCCAATGCCATCGCCGATGCCGTCGGCGTGCGCATCCACGAACTGCCCATCACAGCGGAAAAAATTCACCGCGCCCTGCATCCGGAACTCTACGCCGGTGAAACGCAAACGCCCGCGAGCGCGCCAAAAACCAGTGTGTGGTCGCGGCTGTCGACCGGCAAACCCTCCGGTACCCGGCCGTTCAAGCCCGAGTGGCTGCAGCCGGCCACAGTAGAGGAAGCAGTCAAACTCTATGCCGAAGGCGAGACCGCAATCCTCTCGGGTGGCATGGCCCATGCGCTGCGCCGTGAGCGCAACGGTTATCCACTGGCGAATCGCCTGCTCTTTGTCGGCCGCATCGCCGAAATGCTGAAAGCCGGCATCAACAGTGCCGGCGCTCTGCATACTGGCGCCGCAGTCAAACAGCAGACCCTGCATGAGATGGCCGGGGTGCGCGAGCGCTGGACCGCGCTGGCCGAGGCTTTCGATGCGGCAGGCCATGACCGCGTGCGGCACATGACCACCGTCGGCGGCAGCCTGGGGCCGCTGATCGGCGGCTTCGACATGCCGGTGGCGATGCTCGCCTTTGACACCACGCTGACGCTCGCTTCGACCACGGGGCGACGCAAGGTCAGTCTCGCCGAAGCTTTTGAAAAACGCTACGCCAAAAACGAAATGATCGTTTGCGTCGACGTCGCGCCGGTGCCCGCACACAGTGGCTCCGCGTTCCACAAGTTCCTGCCTCGCGGCGTCATGGAAACGCCGACGGTGAACGCGGCGGCCTGCGTCACGCTGGATGCCAAAGGCGCCTGTGTCGCGGCGCGACTGGTGGTCGGGGCGGTCAGCTGGAAACCGATCGTGCTCGAACTCGAAGCACTCCATGGCAAACAATTTGACGAGGCGGCCATCCGCACGGCGGTGCAGCCGGTACACGGTCTCGCACAGCCTATGGCCAATGTGCGCGGCTCCGTTCAGTACAAACGCAACATGGCGGTGGAAATCGGCGCGCGCATGGTGATTGAGGCGTGGCAGCGCGCAGGAAAGTAATCCGGCAACACATTCCCAGGGGAAGCAGATGGCTGAAAGCATCAAAACGTCAGACGCCTGTGAAATTTCGTACACGCTGCATGCCGGCGCCGGAAAGGATGCTCCGCGGGTCGCGCTGGTGCATTCGCTGGCGCTGGACCGCAGCATCTGGGACGGCGTCGTCACGGAACTGGCCAAGGAAGCGCAGATACTCACCTTCGACTGCCGCGGCCACGGCCGCTCGGGACAGCCGGTGATGACCTATACCCCGCAATTGTTCGCCCGCGACCTCGCCGACCTGATGGACCACGTGCAATGGCGCACCGCCATCGTAGCCGGCTGCTCGATGGGCGGCATGGTGGCGCAGGCCTTTGCCATCCGCTATCCGCAGCGCACGCTGGGCCTGGTCACCATCGACACCACGGCCTGGTACGGCGCTGACGCACCGAAAACCTGGCGCGAACGCGGTGCCACCGGCAAATCCAAGGGCATGGCCGCGCTGGTCGATTTCCAGACCGGGCGCTGGTTCGGCGATGCCTTCCGCGCCTCGGCCAAGGCCACGGTCGACCGGCTGGTGAAGGTGTTCCTGGCCAACAATGTCGACTGCTACGTAAAAACCTGCGAAATGCTCGGTGACGCCGACCTGCGCGCCGGCCTCGCCACAATCAAGGTGCCGACCGCGGTGGTGGTCGGGGAAGAAGATTACGCGACGCCGGTGGCAATGGCCGAAGCGCTGCACCAGGGCATAGCCGGCTCGACGCTGACCGTGATTCCCGGCGGACGCCACATCACGCCCACCGAAAAACCTCAGGACATCGCAGCCCGCATCCGCGATGTCATTGCGAAAAGCAAAACCGCATGAATGCCGCAAAACCGCGCTGTCTGGACATACACGCCCACCACGTGGGCAAACCTCTCGTCGACCGTATCAACGCCGAGGGTGAAAAACACGGTGTCAAAATCGTCAAGGGAGAGGACGGCGCCACGCGCATTTCCGTCGGCGGACGCCTGACCGGCATGCCGCTGATCCCGCCGCTGAACGACGAAGCCGCGCGGCTGAAGTGGATGGATGAGGCGGGCATCGACGTGCAGTTGCTCTCCGGCTGGATGGACCTTGCCGGCTACCACCTCCCTGCGGAGTCGGGACAGTGGTTTACCCGCGCGCAAAACGAAGTACTCGCCGAAATGGCTGCGCAGCGGCCCGACCGTTACGTCGCTGCGGCGATGGTGCCGCTGCAGGATGCCACTCTCGCCGCCGCCGAACTGCGCCATGCGGTCAAAACACTCGGCCACCGCGCGGTACAGATCGGCGCCCGCGTCGAGGAAGAAGGTCTCGACGCGCCGCAGTTCGATGCCTTCTGGGGCGCCGCCCAGGAACTGGACGTGCCGGTGATCATTCACCCCGCCGACCTCGCAGTGCCGCCGCGGATGCGCCGGCTGTTTTTGCACATCCTCGTCGGCAATCCCAGCGAGACCACCTTCGCCGCAGCGGCGCTGCTGCTCGGCGGCGTGTTCGACCGTTTCCCCAAACTGCGCGTGCTGCTGGTCCACGGCGGCGGCTGCGTGCCCTACCAGTTCGGACGCATCGACCGCGGCCGCATTACCGCCCCTCCGTTCGCCAGGGGATCGGTGAAAAATCCGCTGGGTCAGTACGCGCACAATCTTTATTACGACACCGTCCTGCACGACGACGACGCATTCCGTTACCTGGTCGAACGCGTCGGCGCCGGGCAGGTCGCGCTGGGGAGCGATTACCCGTTTCCGCTGCGCGACCCGGATCCCGTTAAATTTATAAATAAAAACAATAGTTTAGATGATAATTCCCGCCGTGCTGTGTGCTGGGATACCGGCGCCGGCCTGCTGGGACTGAAATAAAACTCGAGGAGAACCATCATGAACAAAACAATAAAGCACATCACGCTCGCTGCACTCGCACTGTGCTGCGTGGCAAGCGCAGCGGCACAGAATTACCCGACGGGCCCGGTACGCATCGTCGTGCCCTTTCCTGCCGGCGGCGGCGTCGACAGCATGGGCCGTCTGTTCGGACAAAAACTATCCGAAGCCCTGGGCAAACCGGTGGTCATCGAAAACCGCGCTGGCGCCAACGGCATGATCGGCAGCGAAATCGTCGCCAAGTCGACCAAGGACGGTTACACGTTGCTGGTCAACGGCGCCAACTTCGTTACCACGCCCAGCCTCTACAAGAACGTCACTTACGACCCGGTAAAGGACTTCGCACCGATCAGCCTGCTCGCCCATGCGCCGAACATCCTCGTCGTGCATCCCTCCTTGCCGGTGAAATCGGTACGCGAACTGGTTACCTTCGCCAAGGCCAGGCCGGGACAGTTGAACTATGCTTCGTCAGCCAGTGGCAGCACACCGCACCTCGCGGCAGAACTGTTCAAGACCCTGACCGGCACGCGTCTGGTGCACGTGCCCTACCGCGGCACCGGCCCGGCGATCACCGCGATCATCTCCGGCGAAGTCACCATCATGTTCATGCCGGCGCTGGCAGCCATTCCCTACGTCGAAAACAGTCGCCTGCGCGCGCTCGGGGTCACTACTGAAGAAAGGTTGCCCGCACTGCCTGACCTGCCGACCGTTGCCGAAGCGGGTCTCAAAGGCTACCAGTCAAGCCAGTGGTACGGGGCGCTGGCTCCTGCCGGCACACCCGCCGAAATCGTCGCCCTGCTCAGTGGCCATGCGGCAAAAATCATGCAGCACCCGCAGATGAAAGAACGCATGAAGAACAGCGGCAGTGCCGCCGTCGGCAGCACGCAGGAGGTTTTTGCAAAACACCTGCAGAGTGAATTCGCCAAATGGGCGAAGGTCATCAAGGCATCTGGCGCAAAGGTCGACTGAGCCACCATCAGAAACGGAATGAACCGCCCATGAACAAACCCACATCCACCATCAAGCACGAAACCCCTGCACCCTCGCCGGCCAGCGACAGCGTATACGGCAGCGACGCCATCGCCGCGACGCTGCGCGCGCTCGACGTGCCGTACATCGCGCTGAACCCCGGCGCCAGCTACCGCGGTCTGCATGACAGCCTGGTCAATTACCTCGGCAACCAGGCGCCGCAGATGGTGCTGTGCCTGCACGACGAGAATGCGGTGTCGATCGCGCAGGGTTACTGGAAAGCATCGAACCGGATGATGGCGGCGGCGCTGCATTCCAACGTCGGACTGATGCACGCCTCAATGCCGATCTTCAACGCCTGGTGCGACCGCGCGCCGATGCTGATCATCGGCGCCACCGGCCCATGGGATGCCGCGAAACGGCGGCCGTGGATCGACTGGATACATACCTGCTCCGACCAGGCCGCGCTGGTGCGTAACTTCACCAAGTGGGACAACCAGCCGGGATCGGTGGCAGCAGCAATGGAGGCGCTGCTGCGCGGAACACAGCTCGCATTGACCGCGCCCCGAGCGCCGGTTTACGTCAACCTCGACGTCACCATCCAGGAAGAAAAACTCGATTCATTGCCTGCAATGCCGGACATGGCCCGCTATGCGCCGCCGCCGCCGGTGCAGCCAGGAGTAGCCGAAATCGAGGCGGCGGCAAAACTGCTGTCCTCGGCGAAGAATCCGGTGATGCTGTGCGGTCGCGGCTCACGCCAGCTCGACCACTGGAACGCCCGTGTCGCTCTCGCCGAAAAACTCGACATGCGCGTGCTGACGCAGATCAAGCTTGCCGCCTCCTTTCCCACTGACCACCGTCTGCATGCCGCCCCGCCAGCCAACCGCCTGGTACCCGCGGCACGCAAAACGCTGGCGGAAGCCGACGTCATCCTGTCGCTCGACTGGCTCGACCTCGCCGGCGCACTGAAACAGACCTTCGGCGACAAGCCGGTCAAGGCGAAGATCATCCATGTTTCCTGCGACACGCATCTCCACCGCGGCTGGAGCATGGATTACCAGGCGCTGCCGCCGGTCGACGTCCACATGAACTGCGAACCCGATGCCGCGGTGCCGTTGCTGACGCAGGCAGTCTCCGCACGCCCGCAGCTGATCAAGACCGGCGGCTATACGCTGGCCGGTGCGCCGGGAGAGCCGCTGGCACTGAAAGGCCTCGCCCACGCACTGAACGCGGCCATCGCGAATCAGAAAATTTCGCAGGAAGTCAGCATCACCCACCTTCCGCTGGGCTGGAGCGGTGCCTACACCCACTTCCGTCATCCGCTGGATTACCTCGGCTTCGACGGCGGCGGCGGTGTCGGCGCCGGACCGGGACTGACCATCGGCGCTGCGCTGGCGCTCAAAGGCAGCGGCCGCATTCCCATCGGACTGATGGGCGACGGCAACTTCCTGATGGGCAATACCGCTGTGTGGACAGCGACGCACTACCAGATCCCCTGCCTGATGATCATCTGCAACAACCGCTCGTTCTTCAACGACGAACGCCACCAGGGCCATGTTGCCGAACACCGCCATCGCCCTCCGGCCAACGCGTGGATCGGCCAGAAGATCATCGATCCCGACATCGACATCGCCGCGATGGCGCGCGCGCAGGGGGCTGAAGGCATCGGTCCGGTCACCACGATGGCCGACATGCAACCGGCGATCGAGCGTGGCATCGCCATCGTCAAGGCGGGCGGTGTGTGCGTGATTGACGCACGCGTCCTGCCGGGGTATGACGGCGAATAGAGCCGGCCTTAAAATGCCTTTGCTTGGAATGACTTTGTCGCGCGCTGCGTTCCTCCTCGCCTTACCGCCAGGTAATGTCTCGTCGGAGCCTCGCGCGCTCCTCGCCCTTCCTTCGCACGGCTATTTTCAGACCGACTCCAATATCATCAGCATTAAAAATAAACTGGGGAGACCACAATGAACAAACGCCTTTGCATCGTGGCCGCGATCAGCTGCACGACTGCATTATCAGGATTTGCGATTGCCGCCGACAGCTACCCTTCACGCCCGGTCCGCGTCATCGTGCCGCAGAGTGCCAGCGGCTCCACCGACGTCGCCACCCGCATCGTCACCGACCGGCTGGGCATTGCGCTGAAGCAGAACTTCGTCGTCGACAACCGTCCCGGAGCCGGCAGCCTGACCGGAACCGACCTGGTGGCCAAGGCCAATCCCGACGGCTACACGCTGCTTGCCATTGCCGCCTCGTTCACGATCACACCGGCCATGCACGGCAAGATGCCGTTCGACCCGGTGCGCGATTTCATCCCCATCACCCAGTTCGCCGACCTGCCGCACATCCTCGTCGTCCACCCCTCGGTGCCGGCCAAGTCAGTCGCGGAACTGGTGGCCCTGCTGAAAAGCAAGCCCGGTGCCATCACCTGCGCTTTCAGCGGCGTCGGCACCAGCACCCACCTCGCCACCGAGTTGTTCCAGCACATCAGCGGCACCAAGATGCTGCTGGTGCCCTACAAGGGCGGCTCGCCGGCGATGACTGCCCTGCTCGGCGGTGAAGTGCAGGCCAATTTTTCCGCGAGCTCGACCAGCCTGCCGCACATCCGCGCCGGCAAGATCCGCGCGCTGGCGGTCACCGGCGTCAAGCGTTCCGTTGCCGCGCCTGAACTGCCGACGATGGCCGAAGCCGGGATCAAGGGCTACCAGCACTCGTCCTGGGTCGGCATGCTGGCGCCAGCCAAAACGCCTGCGCCGATCATCAAGCTGCTGCATGCCGAGTCGGTGAAGATCATCAACACCGACGAGGTCAAAAAACTCTTCCTCCGCCGCGGCATGGAGGCGGAGGGCAACACGCCAGAGGCATTCGCCGCCGACATCCGCAGCGACGTCGAAAAGTGGAAAAAGCTGGTTCAGGCCGCGGGTATCAAGGGACGCTGAACCGGTTAGTTCAAATGCGCAAAAAAAGCCGGGCAATGCCCGGCTTTTTTCATGTCCGCCATGCTGTTACTTGGACGTGGTGTCCTTGTCCGGATGATCCGAACTCATCAGTGCGCGGAAAGTCAGCACCGGGATCGAAGCTCGATGCAGCACGCGAGTGGCTTCGCTGCCCATGATCAGCGACA
This sequence comes from Burkholderiales bacterium, assembly GCA_038144955.1. Lineage (GTDB taxonomy): Bacteria > Pseudomonadota > Gammaproteobacteria > Burkholderiales > SG8-41. The sequence goes on from JAYQOT010000017.1 coordinate 31,585, forward strand.
CCAGGCCGCGGCGATAGCGCGAGGTCATCACGATCAGATCGCAACCCTTCTCGTTGGCGGTATCGACGATGGCGTCGTAGGCGTGCGGCGCTTTGACGATCAGCGTATCGCAGGAAACCCCTGCCTCATCAGCCGTCTTTTTCACGTGAGCCAGAAAGGCTTCGGCGCGGGCCCGGTCGCGCTCCTCCAGCCCGGCATCCAGGTCGGTGGGCACGATGCCCTCCGGACCCATCAGCATCTGGTAATCCTGCATGACATGAATGCCTGTAACTCTGGCCCCGCAAAGTTTGGCCAGTTCGATGCCGCGCACCACGGCCCGCTCGGAATGATCAGAGCCGTCGGTCGGCATCAGGATATGTTTGAACATGAGTCCTCCTCTCCGGTCCAAAACATCACGGAACGCTGCCGTGAGGGGCTATGTTCACTCACTTCCGCCGTCGCGTCCAACGGCTATCGGCAAAAAGCAGAGTGCGGCGGCCACCCGGAGCCGCTTCAGCAACCAGAGCAGGATAAAATATCCATTAAAAACATGGGCTTATGAAAGGCACGCGAAGAAACTATTTTTTCTTCGGTTGCTTGTCCGGTCGATAACTGGTCTCAGGTCGCAAGCCCTGTCGCCTTGCCTGCTCACTGATGCGGCCGTTTTCCAGGTAACCGCCCGTCGCCGCTCGTCGCGCGCCCTCGTCCCAGACCTGCAGCCAGTCACCCTCCGGTGAACCGTACCAGGGCGACTGCGGCCGCAATTTCGGCAATCCGATCTCTTCCCAGATCTTGCGCGCGCCTTCCATGTATTCACGCTTGGGCAAAGCCAGCGGCGGCAGCACTTCCTTGGCCGTCGCATCGATCAGCAGCGTGGCGTCTTCCTGGTCGGTTTCGTGCTCGCGCTCCGGTCCGTGCCCGCCACTGCGGTGCTTCAACACCTGCAGATCCTCAGCAGGATTCATGCGGAACGCCAGCGCCCAGAACAACGCATCGGAATTTTCGGGGTCGATGTCTTCGTTCACCGCGATGCCGATCTTGCCGCAATCGGCCTTGAACGCACTCATCCCGTAAAGGGCGCGCCACACTTCGCTGCGCAGCGTGCCCTGCTCCACTGTAACCACGGTCATCCGCCGCAGCGCCGTCATGCGCTCGTGCAGTGTCACGCGCTTGACGCCTTTGATGCCCAGCGTGTTGCGCAGATGGGAAAGAAACATCGGCTCGAACGAAACTCGCTTGATCGCGCTCGACTCGCTGGGCGTGACCTGGCTCAGGTATGACGCAACGATCGCATCCTTGCGATGCGTGATCGCAGTAACTCGCATCGGCATGTTGAACTGCTCAAGTGCGACATGGCCGTGCGACTCACCAAACGGACCTTCCGGCTCGACGTGTTCGGTGTCGATCAATCCTTCGATGACGATCTCCGCTTCGGCAGGCACCAGCAGATCCACGGTTTTGGCGCGCACCACATTGATCGGTGCACCGGCCACACCACCGGCAACGCCAACTTCGTCGAGATCGATCGGCAGTTTCATTGGTGCAACGAAAGCCACGCAGGGTGGCGCGCCGAGCACGATGGCCACCGGCATGGTCTTGTCGCCGCGTTTCTGATGTTTCTGGTAATGGCGGAAGCCGCCGGCGCCGCCGACGCGTGTCGCCATGCGCACGACCAGGCGATCCGGCGCCTTCAGCCCCGCCCGGTAAGTGCCGTGATTCTGGATCCCGGTTTCCGGATCTTTGGTGATGACGTTGGTCGCGGTCAGGGTTGGTGCACCGTCGAAACCCGGCGTCGACACCGGGATCGGCAGCGCATCGAGTCCATTCCCCTTGCCTTTCAGGGCCTTCCCGGTAATCACCACCTCCTGGCAGGCGCCGGTTTTGACGACCTTGGGCGGCAACGGATTGGCAATGGCGCGATCCCAGCGCTGCTGCACTTCATCGAGCGGAACCCCCATGCCCACGCCGTAGATTTCGCGATTGCCGGCAAAGGCGCCGACCACGACCGGGAATTTGTACTTGCGGCCCTGCGCATTGACGACGTTTTTGAACAGGAACGCCTTGCGCTCATGCTCCTCGATGCCGCCGACATACTGCCAGCGCACCAGCGGGTGCATTTCGGAATCCTTGTCGACCGGCCGGTCGATTTCGACCAGCAGGCCGCGCTTGCGCAACGCATCGAGATGTTGGTGAAGATCGGCATAACCGCGATGCGTTTTTTTCATGCGCCGCACCCTCAGCCTTTGCGGGTCGCCGTCCACGGCGTAGTTTTACCGCCGCTGGTCACCGTGCCTTCAATGCGGTTGCCGTTGACCTTGCCATCGTAGCGTGCGTTGCCGGACGTGAAACCGATCTGGTCACCGCGCATGCGGCCGTTGAGCACCGGCGCGACTTTCCCGCCCGTGCTGCTCATCGACCCATGGACCATCTGGAACTCCTGGGCGAACTTGATTTCATCCCTTCCCGAAACCCATGTTCCCTCGACATTGGCCGGAACTATCCACAGATAGGCAGTGCAATAGCTGGTGCAATCCCCGGGGGCACTCTGGCTTTCATCGTGTTTCCAGTCACCCATCGAAAACGAATTGGAAACCACGCGGGTACCGGGTTTCATTTTGAGGATGGTCGGGCGCAGCTTGACGTTGAGTTCAGGCAGCAAAAACAGCGTGATCACCGTCGCCTTGGAAAAATTGGTTTCAAAAATGTCGCCATGAATGAAAGTCGCCTTGCCGGTGACACCGGCTTTTTCGGCGTTACGCCGCGAGAGCTGGACCATGTCCGGGTTGTATTCAACGCCGAAAGCCGTGGCCCCGCGCTTGGCAGCGGTGATTACCGTGCGGCCATCGCCGGAACCGAGATCGTAATGAATGTCCTTGGCGGTCAACTTGGCCATGTCGAGCATGCGATCGACCAGCGATTGCGCCGTTGGAACCCAAACCACGTCCTTGCCTTCCTGCCCTACTTCAGGCTGGTATTCGGCAGCCAGCGACTGTACCGGCGCTGCTACGGCAAACAATAAAAACGCCAGCGCGACAGACGCACGGCGCACGCCAATCATCACGTTCATTTGGATTCTCCAGATTGATGTCATGCGGAACGACCAGGGGAAATTCGGGATTACTGGTCGGATGATACCGGATTCATCCGTCCCTGCAGACCTGTCAGGGCCGCTGGACCCCGCGGCCGCCCCGCCCCACAATGGCGGCCATGGACTCCGGACAACCCGACCGCCACACCGTCAAAGCCGCCTGCCCCCACGACTGCCCGGACACCTGTGGTCTCGACATCACGGTGGAGAACGGGAAAGCGATTGCGGTCAAAGGCAACGACATGCCTTTCACTGAAGGCACGCTGTGCACCAAGGTTGCCCGCTATCTGGACCGCACCTACGCGCCGTCACGCATCCTTCACCCGCTGAAACGCATTGGCCGCAAGGGTGAAGGCCGCTTCGCGCGCATTTCCTGGGACGAAGCGCTGGATACCATCGCCGCACGTTTCAAGGCGATAGCCGCCGAAGATCCCCAGCAGATTCTTCCCGTCAGCTATGCCGGCGCAATGGGCATGGTCAGCTACGCCTCGATCGACAGGCGCTTTTTCTATCGTCTCGGCGCGAGCCTGCTGGAACGCACCTTGTGTTCATCCGCCGGCAAGGCCGGAGTCAAGATCACCCTCGGCGGATCGGTGGGTTGCGATCCGGAACAGGCAGAGCATGCGAAGCTGATCATCATCTGGGGCTCCAACCCGGTCAATTCCAACCTGCACTTCTGGACCCGCTGCCAGCAGGCCAAGCGCCGCGGCGCTAAGCTGGTCATCATCGATCCGCTGCGCAACGACACCGCGGAAAAATGCCACCAGCACATTGCTCCGTATCCCGGCACAGATGCCGCGCTCGCGCTGGCGATGATGCACGTGATCATCAGCGAAGGGCTGACCGACAACGAATACATCGCGAAACACACGTTGGGCTACGAAAAGCTCGCGGAACGCGTGCGCGAATGGACGCCACAGCGCGCCGCCGCAATCTGCGGCATCTCCACAGAAGAAATCGTCACCCTCGCCCGCGAATATGCCGGCACCCGCCCGGCGATGATCCGCATGAACTACGGCCTGCAACGCCACGCCGGCGGCGGCATGGCGGTGCGCACCATCGCCTGCCTGCCGGCGCTGACCGGGGCCTGGCGCGACGCGGCCGGCGGCACGGTGCTGACCACGGCCGACTTCTACGGTTTCAACCACCAGGCACTCGAACGCCCCGACCTGATCCGTGGCAAACCGCGGGTCATCAACATGGCCGCGCTCGGCGATGCGCTGACGACGGCACAGCCGCCGGTAAAAGCTGTGCTGGTCTACAACACCAACCCGGTTGCTGTGTGTCCCGAATCGCGCAAGGTCATTGCCGGCTTCGCGCGCGAAGACCTTTTCACGGTGGTGCACGACATTTTCCAGACCGACACCGCGGATTACGCCGACATCATCCTGCCGGCAACAACGCAGCTCGAACAGTTCGACATCCACAAGTCATACGGCCACCTCTACGTCCAGGCTTCACAACCGGCGATCCCCCCGGTCGGTGAAGCCAAGGCCAATGCCGAAGTGTTCCGCCTGCTTGCCGAACGCATGGGCTTTGACGATGCCTGCCTGCGCGATTCCGATGAGGACATCTGCCGCCAGGCACTGGATTCGAAAGCACCTGCTCTGGGTGGTCTGACCTGGGAAACACTGAAGGAAAAAGGCTGGCAGCGGCTGAAAGTAGCGCCGGCACCTTTCGCCAACGGCGGTTTTCCGACGCCATCAGGCAAATGTGAATTCTGGAGCGAGACGGCAAAAGCCCAGGGGCATGACCCACTGCCAAACTACACGCCGCCGCGTGAAGGCCCGACCAGCAACCCGGCACTGGCACAACAGTTTCCGCTGGCATTCATTTCGCCGCCGCACCGGCACTTCCTCAACTCCTCTTTTGCCAATCTCGATTTCGCACTGAAGGATGCCGGAGTGCCGACGCTGGACATCCACCCCGACGACGCCGCCGCGCGCGGCATCCGGGAAGACGACATGGTGCGGGTTTTCAACGACCGCGGTGAATACACGCTGCGTGCACGCATCACCGACAAGGTGCGGCACGGCGTGGTGTCAGCGCCGTCGGTATGGTGGAAAAAACTGTCACCGGACAAGCGCAATGCCAACGAGGTGACTTCGCAGGCCATTGCCGACATGGGCGGAGCCGCGACTTATTACGACTGCCTGGTGGAAGTCAGGCAGGCGGACTGACTGCCGGACGCTTACAAACCTTCACCACATTCCGGACTGATTTACCCCGTGCGCTTCGGGTTCCGGTAAAAACGTCCACCATGACAACCCCTCAAATTCCCAGGGTTCATTACGCCTGGATCGTTCTTGCCGCAGCCTGCGTCCTGAGCATCGTCAGTCGCGCTGATTCAGCCTCGTTCGCGGTGCTGGTCGACCCACTGGTCGAAAGGTTCGACTGGAAACGGGGCGACATCGGGCTCGCCTATTCGCTGGCCTTCCTCTGCAGCATGCCCGCGATGCTGGTCTTCGGTTGGCTGGGCGACCGCTGCAGCGCGCGGACACTGATGTTCGGCGCGTCGCTGATGATTTCTGCCGGCACGGTAATGCTCGGCATGATCACCGAGCTGTGGCAGCTCTACGTCCTCTACGGCGTTTTCGTCGGCGCCCTCGGCAACGCCGCCTTCCAGGTACTGCTGCCGGTGATCATGACTCGCTGGTTCGAGAAGAAAATGGGGCTCGCACTGGGTTTTTACTGGGCCGCGCTGGGTGCAGGACCCGCCGTCTTTGCGCCGCTGTTCCGCTGGCTGATCGAGAACCGTGGCTGGGAATCCGCGTTCATGGTGCTGGGTGCCGGCTTCGGGGTGATACTGCTGTTGTTTTCCTCGCTGATCCGGACCAGTCCTGCCGAAATGGGCATGACCGCCTACGGCGCAGCGGAGCCGACGGACAAACAATCATCTGCTGCCGACGCTCCTGTCAGCCTGCGTTCCGTGCTCGCGCGCCGGCCGGTATGGCTGCTTACCGGTTGCCACCACCTCGGTTGCGCCAGTCATGCCGTGATACTGGCGCATGGCGTCTCAATGGCAACCCATCATGGCGTGCCGGGTCTGCAGGCAGCCGGGGTGCTGAGCACCATCGCCGGGGTGTCCATCGTCAGCCGCTTCTCCTTTTCGCTGCTTACCGAACGCTTTGGCGGCCGCACCGTGCTGTCTTTCGCCATTTTCGGTCAGAGCGTTTCGATCCTTGCGCTTCTGTTCGCCACCGAAGCCTGGCACTTCTACGTTTTCGCAGTCGTGTTCGGTCTGTGCTACGGCGGCGAAATGGTCGGCTTTCCGATCATCAACAGACAGCTGTTCGGCCCGAAAGCGCCGTTGAGTTCCATCTTTTCTTTCGAGATGATCGGTGCGAGCACCGGAATGGCGCTCGGCGGCTGGCTGGGCGGAACACTGTTTGACCACTCAGGCAACTATACCTCCGCCATACTGGTCGCCTCGGCCATCGGCTTTGTCGCGCTGCCACTGGCACTTTGGTTGCCCCGCCACCGGCGCGAGGCTGCAGCCATAGCAGCAGCGTAGTTCCGCGGAAAAATCAGGCCCCCGGTCGACCCGAACGGGCCAGGTTCAGACCGCGAAACGCACCACCCGGTTGCGGCCTTGTTTCTTTGCCTGGTACATCGCGCGGTCTGCCCGGGCCTGGATGGCATCCATGCTGCGCCCGTCCTCGGGGTAGCAGGCCAGCCCGATGCTGACGCTGGTCTGGATATGCCGGCCTTCGTAATCCAGGGTCGAAGTGGCTACGGCCTGGAGTATCCGCTGCGCCACCTCGGTCGCACGGTCGGCAGCTGTTTCCGGCAACAGGGCAACAAATTCATCGCCGCCATAACGCGCCAGCACGTCGGTATGGCGCAGCTCGCCAGCGATGCAGTCGGCGACCAGGCTGAGCAGGCGGTTGCCGGCCTCGTGACCATAAGCGTCGTTCACTGCCTTGAGATTGTCCGAGTCGATCATCAACAGCGTCGCCGGCCGGTTGTAGCGCACTGCCTGGGCAAACAGGCGGTCCACCATGATCGTGAAACCGCGCATGTTGTAGAGCCCGGTGAGCTCATCGGTTTCCGCCAGCAGCCGCGCCCGGTTCAATCCGAAGCGGATATCCTCGGAAAACATCGTGGTGATGTAGGCCACCAGCAGCATCGGCGCCAGCTGGCCGGCAAGGCCACCAAGATACGTGGGGGAAAACATTGACCCTGAATGCGTATTTTCTCCAAGCAGGACAAAACAGGCTGCAATCAGCGCCATTTCCAGCATCGTGACCAGCTTGCCGAGGGTAAGTGCGCTGGTGATGATGACCAGCAGGTAGGTATTGACCAGCGGGCTCGTCAGCTTCCCGGTAAACCACAATACCCAGGTGATGAATACCAGCATCGCAAAGGTTTCGATCGCGATCTTCAGGCGCGACTCGGACTTGTAGAAATTTGCGTAGCGGAAGCTCATCACGAAAGCCGCGTAAAAGAACAGCGCCATCGAAATGGCCACACGGTCGTCCGGAGAAGGCCCTTCAAAAAACTGGTAGAGCAGAACCAGCACCAGCAGGAGCCACTCTATTTCGGCAACAGTACGGGATATGCCGCGCAATTCTTCCTGTGCGATGCTCAGCACTTCGGATCCGTTAGACCGTTCTTGCCCGTTTCTGCTCACCCGTCACTCCCCGTCGATGGCGTTTTCAGTCAAAACATACTGTGATGCTGACAATCTTATTCAATGCCACCCCGATCACCATAACCAAATGAACTGAAAACACCAGACAAGATTCCCCCCACATTGCGAGGAACCAACAGATTACAATCAACCGTTGCGCGGGATAACGATCTGGGTCTGGGTAACGATCGCCACCCGCGTAGAGTCGGAATTACGGATCGTGGTCTGCCACACCATCGTGGTGCGGCCAATGTGCAGGGGCACCGTTACCGCCGCAATGTGCCCCCCCTGACCTGCCGCAAAAAAATTGGTTTTCGACTCCAGCGTGGTTGTCCTGCAGCCCGGGGGCAGATTGGCCAGCGTACCCATCGCACCGAGCAAGTCGGCAAAGGCCATCAAGGCGCCACCATTGACTCGGCCGCTGCGGTTGATGTGATCCTCCGTAACGGTCATCTCGGCTTCGAGGCGACGACGCGTCAATCGGGTCAGGCGTATTCCCATTGCGCGCCCCATCCCCAACGACAGCGATTGACGGATCATTTCCTGATTGGCAAGCGGCAACGAATTGGCGGGCAGATTCAAAAGGCCACGCATTTTTTTATCCTGCTTTTTTGAGACTGCCAATTTCAAAGCCTTTCTGCCGCTTGAATTACTCGTATCGCGTGCGATCGAATATGAGCAAGTTGCTGTTTTAAATGAACTTTTCGTTTAAGTTCTAGTTCTTGTAATCCGGAAACAACTTTTCCACCAGCGCCATCCCCGCCACCCAGTCGCGGCTGCCCGAGTTGTAGACGCCGATGCGGCCGAATTTGGCAGCCCGCGCGGCGCACACTTCGGGATCGGGCAGGATAAGCTCGGCACCGCCGGCCAGAGCACCGACCTGCGCGCGGCAGGCCAGTTCGAAGAAATGGTGATAGATGTAGGCCTCGGGCAGGGTCGTGCCGCACACCAGCGCGCCGTGGTTTTCCAGCAGCATCACCCATTGATCGCCCAGCGAGGCTGCCAGCTGGTCGGCGCCCTCGCGTGTGGTGTCATCGACCTCGTTCGGATAACGTGCGACGCGGCCGTAAAAGCGCATCGCCTGCTGGGTCAGCGGCAACAGTCCGTGTTTCTGCGCGGACACCGCGAGATTCGCCGGTGAGTGCGTGTGCACCGCCGACTGGATGTCGGGACGTGCGCGCAGCACCGCGGCATGCAGGTTGTAGGCGGCCGGGCTCGCCTTGTGTGCCGAAACACCAACCTGGCGTCCTTCGAGATCGTATTTGACCAGGTTCGATGCCGTCACTTGCTCCATGTAGACATTGTCGGCCTTGACCAGAAAATGCTCCGGCTCGCCTGGTACGCGCACCGAGATGTGGTTGTAGGTCATGTCGACGAACACGAAATGCGCGATCAGCCGGTGGGCTGCGGCGAGTTCGCAGCGCGCCTGCCATTCCACAGCGCTGATGCGCGGCCGCGCGGCACGGGTGGCTGCGTGCTTTTTCACGGGATGTTTCTTTTTTGGTCGCACTGCCATCAGCGGCTTTCGTCAGTCGACCTTGGCGCCGGAAAGCTTGACGATCTTCGCGTATTTCTCCATGTCACGGCGCACGAAGGCGCTGAACTCGGCCACGGTACTGCCCACCGGATCGGCGCCGAACTTGTTGAACTGCGCCTGCATCTCCGGTGCATGCATGACCTTGACCGTCGCGGCATTGACCTTGTCGATGATCGCCTTGGGTGTTTTTGCCGGTGCGAACAGGCCGAACCAGTTCACCGCCTCGAAACCGGGCACGCCCGATTCGCTGATGGTCGGCACATCGGGTAATTGCGGCGAACGCTGCAGGCTGGCAATTCCGAGCACGCGTACGCGGTTGGCCTTGATGTGGCCGACGATGGGGGCGATCGAATTGAACATCAGCTGCATGTGGCCGGCAACGACATCGCTGACCGCCTGCGGCGCCCCCTTGTACGGCACATGCACAATATCGGTGCCCGTCATCTGCTTGAACAACTCTCCCGCCAGGTGATTCGCGACACCATTGCCTGCCGAGGCATAGTTGAGCTTGCCGGGCTGCGCCTTGGCCAGCGCAATCAGTTCGCGGATGTTTTTCGCGGGCACCGCCGGATGCGCCATCAGCACGAACGGGCCGACCGAAATCAGGCTGATCGGCGCGAAGTCGCGCAGTGTGTCATAGGGTACCTTCTTGCGCAGGTGCGGCAGGATGGTCAGCGCACCGGGGCTGCTGATGAACAGCGTGTAGCCATCGGGCGCGGCCTGCGAGGCCAGTTCAGCGCCAATCAGACCGCCGGCGCCCGGGCGATTGTCCGCCACCAGGTTCTGGCCCAACTCCTGCGACAGTCCCGGAAACACCAGTCGGGCAGTGACATCGGGGGTGGCGCCTGCCGGCACCGCGAGAATGACCCTGATCGGTTTGTTCGGCCACACATCAGCCGCCACCGCCGGCAATGCCGTCACCACCAGCAGCAAAGCCCATATTCTGATCATCGCATGCATGATCGCCCCGCCTTTCATGATTTTGCCCATGCTATCAGTTAATCCCGCCATCGATCATCTGCCGCCGGTAAAATTACCTGCAGCATCCACGTCAGCGCAACACCCATCAATCCGGAGGAAATCCACATGGCGGCAGGACAGGAACTCGCAGGCAAAGTGGCGCTGGTCACCGGCGCAGCGCGCAACATCGGTCGCGCGATAGCGCTGGCACTCGCAGAAAGCGGGGCCAAAGTTGCCGTCAATGCCCGGGCGGCCAAAGAAGATGCCGAGGCCGTCGCCAAGGAAATCCGCGACGCCGGCGGCACTGCCGAAGTGTTCATGGCCGACATTGCCGACGCCAATGCGGTCAAAGGCATGGTCGACGCCATCATCAAGAAGTTCGGCAAGGTCGACATCCTCATCCTCAACGCCTCGATCCGCAAGGAAACCGCGTTCATCGACATGTCGTTCGATGAATGGCGCAGCCTGCTGTCGATCACTCTGGACGGCTCATTTCATTGCACCAAGGCCTGCCTGCCGTCGATGATTGCGGCCGGTGGCGGCAGTATCGTCACTCTCGGCGGCATGACTGCACTGTCGGGTGCAAAAAAACGCGTGCACGGTTCGGTCGGCAAACACGGCCTGTGGGGATTCACTCGCGCGCTGGCCAAGGAACTCGGCGAGCACCAGATCAACGTCAACTGCGTGGCGCCGGGACAGATGGATACCGCGCGCGCCGCGGGCCGTTCCGAACGTGCGCCAGTCACCAATGTGCCGATGGGCCGGCGCTCGGATCC
>JAYQOT010000018.1:0-41351 GCA_038144955.1 Burkholderiales bacterium
CCTTCCGCCTGCTCGATAAATATCGCGGCCGCGTGCCCAGCTTCAACGACGACATCCAGGGCACGGCAGCGGTGGCGCTGGCAGGCATCTTCTCGGCGCTGCGGGTCACCGGCGCGCCGCTGACCGACCAGCGCGTGCTGTTCCTCGGGGCTGGCGAGGCGGCCACCGGCATCGCCGACCTGATCGCCTCGGCGATGGTGGCGCAGGGCATGAGCCCGGAAGAGGCAAAGCGCACCTGCTGGCTGGTCGATTCGAAGGGGCTGGTGGTAAAGAGTCGTACCGATCTCGCGCATCACAAGCTGGGCTACGCCCACGATCATCCCCCGGTGGCAGATTTCCTCAGTGCGATCAAGACGCTCAAGCCGACCGCGATCATTGGCGTCGCCGCGGTGGGCAGTACCTTCACCCGCGAGGTGATCGAGGAGATGGCGAAGTTGAACGAGCGTCCGATCATCTTCGCGCTGTCGAACCCGACTTCCAAGGCGGAGTGCACGGCAGAGGAGGCCTACCAGTGGAGCGGCGGCCGTGCGCTCTATGCCTGCGGCAGTCCGTTCGATCCGGTCACGCTCAACGGCCAGACCTTCGTGCCGCGCCAGGGCAACAATTCGTACATCTTCCCCGGCGTCGGACTGGGCGTTATCGCCAGCAAGTCCAAGGTCATCACCGACGACATGTTCATGAAGGCGGCGCACACGCTGGCGCACTTGGTCACCGAGGCCGATCTTGCACAGGGAAGCCTGTATCCGGCGCTGCCGCGCATCCGCGAGGTGTCGGCGCATATCGCGGCGACCATTGCCGGTTCCGCGGTGGCCAGCGGCATTGCCGGCCGTGCGCTGGCGGCCGAAGCGCTGACCGCCATCGAGGCACAGATGTACGAGCCGCGACGACCGTAAATTAACATAACTGCATGTTTTAAAAAGAAAAACCCGGGTTCCCCCGGGTTTTTTATCAAGCGCAGGAAACGCTCAAGCGGCAGCCAGCAGGTCCCGTAACACGTACGGAAGAATGCCGCCGTGCTTTAGATAATCGACTTCGATGCCGGTGTCGATGCGCAGCGTCAGCGTGACTTTTTTCGTCGAGCCGTCTGCGCGCTTGATGGTCATGGTGACGTCCTGCATCGGCTTGACGTTGCCGCCGGCAATGCCGTCAATGCTGATGGTCTCGGTGCCGTCGATGCCCAGCGTCTTGACGTCTTCACCCGGCTTGAACTGCAGGGGTACTACGCCCATGCCGATCAGGTTGGCGCGATGGATGCGTTCGAAGCTCTTGACGATGACGGCGCGCACGCCGAGCAGCAGGATGCCCTTGGCCGCCCAGTCGCGCGATGATCCCATGCCGAAGTCCTCGCCGCCGAAGATGACGAGCGGGGTGCCCGCCTTCTGGTAGAGCTCGGAGGCTTCGAAGATGGTCATCTGTGCGCCGTCGGGCATATGCCTGGTGATCGGGCCCTCGGTGCCGGGGGCGATGGCATTGCGCAGGCGCACGTTGGCAAACGTGCCGCGCACCATCAGTTCATGGTTGCAGCGGCGCACGCCGAAATGGCCCCATTCTGCCGGCGGATGGTTCTCCTTGTACGGGTCCAGCCATTTGCCGGCGGGCGTACCCGGCTTGATCTTGGTTGACGGGCTGATGTGGTCGGTGGTGATCGAATCGCCGAGGATCGCCAGCGCACGCGCACCCTCGATGTCCGTGACCTTGCCCAGCTGGCGGGTCACGCCTTCGAAGAACGGCGGTTCGCGGATGAAGGTCGATTTCGGATCCCATTGATAGACCGCGCCCTTGATCTCGGGCACTGCTTCCCACAACTTCTTGTTGCCCGAGAGGTCGCCGTATTCGCGACGGAAATGTTCGGCATTGGCGGCGAATTTCAGCAGCGCAGCCACTTCGGCGTCGGAGGGCCAGACGTCCTTCAGGTAAACCGGTTTGCCGTCCTTGCCCATGCCCAGCGGGTCCTTGGTGAGATCGGTGCGCACGGTGCCCTTGATGCCGTAGGCCACCACCAGCGCCGGGCTGGCGAGGTAGTTGGCGCGCAGGTTGGCATGCACGCGGGCTTCGAAGTTGCGGTTGCCCGACAGCACGGCGCAGGTGACGAGATCCTGCTTGACCACGGCGTCCTCGATCTTGGCGTCGAGCGGGCCGGCCGCACCCATACAGGTGGTACAGCCGTAGGCGACGACACCGTAGCCGAGTTTTTCAAGATAGGGCAGCAGGCCGGCATCGCGCAGGTAGGCGGTGACGACCTTGGAGCCGGGCGCCAGCGAAGTCTTCACCCGCGGACTGACGGTGAGGCCTTTTTCGACTGCCTTCTTGGCCAGCAGGCCGGCGGCGATCAGCAGCGCCGGGTTGGAGGTGTTGGTGCACGAGGTGATCGACGAGATCAGCACATCGCCATGACCGACGTCGAATTCCGCATGACCGGAGGGCACGCGGCGGTTCAGATCATCGGCGGGACGGGCATAGCCGTTCTTGTCGGTCGGCGCGGAGAACAGCATGTCGAAATTGCGACCGAGTTCGGGCAGGCTGACACGGTCCTGCGGACGCTTCGGGCCCGACAGGCTGGGAACGATGGAGCCCAGATCGAGTTCGATGACCTGGGTGTAGTCGATCTCGCCTTTTTTCGGCATGCCGTAGAGGCCCTGCGCCTTGTAATAGGCTTCGATCGCCGACACCAGTTCCGGCGAGCGGCCGGTGGTGCGGAAGTAATCGACGGTCTTGTCGTCGACCGGGAAGTAGCCCATGGTCGCGCCGTATTCGGGCGCCATGTTGGCCACCGTGCAACGGTCGGCGGCGGTCAGTGCGGCAGCGCCTTCGCCGAAGAACTCGACGAACTTGCCGACCACTTTGGCCTTGCGCATGAGTTCGGTGACGGTCAATGCCAGATCGGTGGCGGTGACGCCTTCGCGCAGCCTGCCGGTCATGTGGCAGCCGATCACATCCGGCGTGAGGAAGGCATTGGGCTGGCCGAGCATCGCGGCTTCGGCCTCGATGCCGCCCACGCCCCAGCCAACGACGCCGATGCCGTTGACCATGGTGGTGTGCGAGTCGGTGCCGAACACGGTGTCGGGGAAGTAAACGCCGTTCTTCTCCCAGACGCCCTGCGACAGGTATTCCATGTTGATCTGGTGGATGATGCCGTTGCCCGGGGGCACCACGCGCACGGTTTCGAATGCACCCTGTGCCCATTTGACGAAGCGATAGCGTTCGGCGTTGCGCTTGAATTCGATTTCCTGGTTGCGCTGCACGGCATCCGGTGCGTTGTGCACGTCGATTTCAACCGAGTGGTCGACGACGACGTCGACCGGTACCAGCGGCTCGATCTTGCCGGGCGGCACGCCGAGGCGTTCCGCGGCGGCACGCATTGCCGACAGGTCGTTCAGTGCGCCGAAGCCGATCAGGTCCTGCAGCACGATGCGCACGACGATGAACGGGATTTCAGTGGTGCGCTTGCCGTTGGCCTGCCAGGCGGCGAGGGCCTTGACCTGGTCCTCGCTGATTTTCTCGCCGTCGCAGTGGCGTACCAGCGCCTCGAGCACGACGCGGATCGAGCGCGGCAGGCGCGAGATCTTGCCGAGACCGGCGGCTTCCAGCGCCGCGAGGGAGTGGAATTTGCCGGTCTTGCCGGGGGAAGGCGTGAAATCCTTCAGGGTCTTGAACTTGTCTTGGGGCATGGTGGGCTCCGGATTCATCAAATGTTGCTGGCAATCTGTCGAGGCGATATGCCTAGGTAAAACTCCCTCTCCTGCCTCAGGCGGGAGAGGGTTGGGGAGAGGGTGGGGCGTGCGATGTAGCCCCTCTCCCTAGCCCTCTACCCTTCCGGGCACCGAGGTCCCCGCAAGCGGGGAGAGGGGATTGGTTCTTTCGAGGATGTCATGTCAGCGATTCAAATCAAGCGGCCATCAATTCGCGCAGCACGTATGGAAGAATTCCGCCGTGCTTGAGGTATTCGACCTCGATCGGCGAATCCACGCGCAGCGTGACGGTGACATTCTGCGTGCTGCCGTCCTTGCGATGGATCACCAGTGTCACGTCCTGCATCGGTTTGACGTTGCCGCCGGCGACGCCGAGCAGGTCGTAGGTCTCCTCACCGGTGATGTTGAGCGACTGCACGCTGTCGTTGCCCTTGAACTGGCAGGGCAGTACGCCCATGCCGATCAGGTTGGAGCGGTGGATGCGCTCGAAGCCGCGGGCGACCACGACCTTGATGCCGAGCATCTGCGTGCCTTTTGCCGCCCAGTCGCGCGAAGAGCCGGTGCCGTAGGCTTCGCCGCCGAACACGAACAGCGGCACGCCGTCTTTCTGGTAGCGCATCGAGGCATCGAAAATCTGCATCTTGTCGCCCGACGGCTGGTGGAAGGTGACGCCGCCTTCGCTGCCCGGCACCATCAGGTTCTTGATGCGCGGATTGGCGAAAGCGCCGCGGACCATCACCTCGTGGTTGGTGCGGCGCGAGCCGAAGCTCGACAGGTCGGTGCTGCCGGCGGCGACCAGCCAGTCGCCGGCCAGCGTGCCTTTGCGAATCGGCGCCACCGGGCTGATGTGGTCGGTGGTCAGCTTGTTGCCGAAGATGCCCAGCGCGCGGCCACTCTTGACGTCGTTGACCTTGGGCAGTTCCTTCCTGAAGCCCTCGAACAGCGGCGGCTCGAGCATGTAGGTGGATTTCGGATCCCACTGGAACAGCGCGCCCTTGGCTTCGGGAATGGCTTCCCACAGGTCTTTGGCGCCGGAGAGGTCACCGTATTCGCGCTTGAAGTTGTCGCTGTTGGTGGCGAACTTCATCACTTGGTCGACTTCGGCGGGCGTCGGCCACAGGTCCTTGAGGAATACCGGCTTGCCGTCCTTGTCCTTGCCGATGGGATCGGTTTCGACATTCTTCAGCACCGTGCCGGACAGCGCGAAGGCGACGACCAGCGGCGGGCTCATCAGGAAGTTGGCCTTCAGGCTCTGGTGCACGCGCGCTTCGAAGTTGCGGTTGCCGGAGAGCACGGCCGCGGAAATGATGTCGTTCTTGACGATGGAGTCTTCGAGATCCTTGTCCAGCGGGCCGGCAAGGCCCATGCAGGTGGTGCAGCCGTAGGCGACGACGTGGAAGCCCAGTTGCTCGAGGTAGGGCAGCAGGCCCGAGTCCTTGAGATAGGCGGTGACCACTTTCGAGCCGGGGGCCAGCGAGGTCTTGACGCGCGGATGCGGCTTCATGCCTTTCTCGACAGCTTTTTTCGCGAGCAGGCCCGCGGCGAGCAGCACCCAGGGGTTGGACGTGTTGGTGCAGGAAGTGATCGCGGCAATGCCGATGTCGCCGTGGCCGACGTCGCCGATGGCCTTGTTGGCGACCGGCACGCGCTTGGTGATTTCCGCAGCGGGCTTGTTGTAGCCGCTCTCGGCGACCGGCTTGGAAAACAGCTCGGTGAAGCGCGCGCCTATGCCTTCGAGGTTGATGCGCTCTTCAGGCTGCTTGGGACCGGAAACGCTGGGGCGCACGGTGGAGAGGTCGAGTTCGACGACCTGGGTGTAGTCGATATCGCCTTTTTTCGGGATGCCGTACATGCCCTGCGCCTTGAGGTAGGACTCGATGGCGTCGCAGTGCTGTTCGCGGCCGGTCATGCGGTAGTACTCGAGCGTTTTGTCGTCGATCGCGAAGAAGCCGCAGGTCGCGCCGTAGTCGGGCGACATGTTGGCGACGGTGGCACGGTCGGTCGGGGTCAGTGATGCCGCGCCTTCGCCGAAGTATTCGACGAACTTGTTGACAACGTTGGTCTTGCGCAGCAGCTCGGTGACGGTGAGCACGAGGTCGGTGGCGGTGACGCCGGGCTTCAGCTTGCCGGTCATGTGCACGCCGACGACGTCGGGTTCGAGGAAGTAGTAGGGCTGGCCGAGCATGCCGGCTTCAGCCTCGATGCCGCCCACGCCCCAGGCCAGCACGCCGATGGCGTTGACCATGGTGGTGTGGGAGTCGGTGCCGACGGTGGAGTCGGGATAGTAGATGCCGTCTTTTTCCCAGACGCCGCGCGACAGGTATTCAAGGTTGACCTGGTGACAGATGCCGTTGCCGGGCGGCACCACGCGGATGCCGGAGAAGGCCTGCTTGGCCCACTTGAGGAAGGTGTAACGCTCGCCGTTGCGTTCGAACTCGATTTCCATGTTCCTGCGCAGCGCGTCCCTGGAATTGGCGACGTCGACCACCACCGAGTGATCGACGACGAGGTCGACCGGCACCAGCGGCTCGATCTTGGTCGGTTCGAATTTCTGGCGCTTGGCTTCGGCGCGCATCGCGGCGAAATCGTTCAGTGCGGGGAAGCCGGCCATGTCCTGGAGCATGATGCGGGCGAGGACGAAGGGCACTTCCTCGGTGCGCGGCGCGTTGGGCTTCCAGCCGGCCAGCGCCTTCACTGCGTCTTCGGTGATGCGCTTGCCGTCGCAGTTGCGCAGCACCGATTCGAGCACCACGCGCAGGCTCACCGGCAGGCGCGAGGTCTTGCCGAGGCCGGCTTCTTCGAGCGCGGCGAGGGAATAGTATTTTCCGGTCTTGCCCGATTTGAGCTTGAATTCACGGAGTGAGTTGAATGCGTTGTTGGCCACGGCGGTGCTCCTTGCGGTTATGCGGCGATATGGATAACTGAGAACCCGTAATTTTATTTTATTTCCGGGCGCTAGTCCCCCCCGGAGTCCACAACCAAACCCTTATGCGGCCGGGCTAGCGGGGGGTGGCTTTGCCCGCAGAATTGACGGTGAACGGACCGTCCTTGTAGGCGCCGCTGGCGACGAATTCGGCCAGCCGCTTGAATTCATTGACATCGCGTACTGCTCCCACAACACGAGTCACTTCCTTGCCGCTCAGGTCGTGAAAGGCGAAGGTGGGGGTGCCCCGGATTTTGGCTTCAGCGGCAAAGCTCTTTTCAGTCAGCGCCCGGCCCTGGAAGTCCTTCATCGGCACCGAACCGAACAGGTCGATGGTGAAGATCGCGAAATGCCGGCGATAGAGCGTCTGCACATCCACTCGGTTGAGCACGTTCTGCTTCATGTAGAGGCAGGCAGGGCAGCCTTCCTGCTCGTACATGAACAGGATGCCTTTTTTGCCCGCGGCTTTCGCATCCGCAAGTTCTTCGCGCAGGTCGCCGGTGTTGGCTTCGAAGAAATGCGCCATCGCATCGCGGGTCTCGGCGGCGTGCGTCGGCAGCACCAGCGCGAGCACTCCGGCGCACAGCAGGCGGGACAGAGCGAATTTAAAAAACATGTTTATAAACAGATACTTATGATTATCATATCACCATCAGGTCGACGAACTCTTGCACTGGCGTCGCTTCCAGCTTCTGCTGATCCTGACACAAGGCATAGATCGCCGCGCGCTGTTTCTCGGGAAAGCGGCGGGCGAGGTTGGTGCGGAATTTGGCTTCCAGCAGCGGCACGCCTTCAGCACGGCGCCGGCGGTGGCCCACCGGATATTCGACCGCGATGTCGGCGGTCTTGCTGCCGTCCTTGAAGAACACCTGGATGGCGTTTGCGATCGAGCGCTTCTTCGGATCCAGATAATCCCTGGTCCAGGCTTTCTTTTCGACACAGACCATCTTGTCGCGCAGCCTGTCGACGCGCGGATCGCGCGCGACTTCGTCCTCATAGTCAGCGGCGGTGAGGTTGCCCTTGATCAGGCCGATCGCCGCCATGTACTGGATGCAGTGGTCGCGGTCGGCGGGATTGTTCAGCGGTCCCTTCTTGTCGATGATGCGGATTGCCGATTCGTGGGTGGTGATGACGACCTTCTTGATGTCGTCGAGGCGGTTTTTCACCTGCGGATGCAACTGGATTGCGCATTCGACGGCGGTCTGGGCATGGAATTCGGCGGGGAAGGAGATCTTGAACAGCACGTTCTCCATCACGTACGAGCCGTATTTGCGGGTGAACTTGAACGGTTTGCCCTTGAACAGCACGTCATAGAAGCCCCAGCCTTTGGCAGTCAATCCGGAGGGATAGCCCATTTCGCCCTTGGCCGCCATCAGCGCGAGGCGCACCGCGCGGCTGGTGGCGTCGCCGGCCGCCCACGATTTGCGCGAGCCGGTATTGGGGGCGTGGCGGTAGGTGCGCAGCGACTGGCCGTCGATCCACGCATTCGATACCGCGTTGAGCGTTTCCTCGCGCGAGAGTCCGAGCAGGCTGGAGACCACTGCGGTGGAAGCGACCTTGACCAGCAGCACATGATCGAGGCCGACGCGGTTGAAGCTGTTCTCCAGCGCGATCACGCCCTGGATTTCATGGGCCTTGATCATGCCGGTCAGCACGTCACGCATCACCAGCGGTTTTTTGCCGGCGGCCACGGCCTGGCGCGACAGGTAATCGGCCATGGCGAGGATGCCGCCGAGGTTGTCCGAGGGATGTCCCCATTCCGCGGCCAGCCAGGTGTCGTTGAAATCGAGCCAGCGGATCATGCAGCCGATGTTGAACGCGGCCATCACCGGCTCGAGCTGGAACGAGGTGCCCGGCACCTTGGCGCCGTTGGCGAGCGTCGCGCCCGGCACCACCGGCCCCATCAGCTTGGTGCAGGCGGGGTAGGACAGCGCTTCGAAACCGCAGCCCAGGGTATCCATCAGGCACAGCCGCGCGGTGTTGTAGGCCTCGCTGCTGGAGATTTTGGTCTTCAGCGCGTAATCGGCGATTTCGGCAATGACGGCATCGGGTTTGGGACGGACGTTGGAAATATGGGCTGACATGATGAGGGTTCCGGGTTATCTGGATTTTTTGCCGCCGCGCTGGGCGAGGGGCACGAACTTGCGGTTTTCCGGGCCGGTGTAAACGGCGGTCGGACGGATGATCTTGTTGTCGATGCGCTGCTCGATGACGTGCGCCGACCAGCCGCTGGTGCGCGAAATGATGAACAGCGGCGTGAACATCGGCGTCGGCACGCCCATGCGGTGGTAGGACACCGCCGAGTACCAGTCGAGATTGGCGAACATCTTCTTCTCGCGCATCATCACCTGCTCGATGCGTTCGGCGACGTCGAACATTTTCATGTCGCCGACTTCCTTCGACAGTTCCTTCGCCACGCCCTTGATGATCTGGTTGCGCGGATCGGCGATGGTGTAGACCGGGTGGCCGAAGCCGATGACGACCTCCTTGTTGGCGATGCGGGTGACGATGTCGTTTTCGGCGTCGTCCGGCGTCTCGTAGCGGTTCATCACCTCGAACCCGACTTCGTTGGCGCCGCCGTGCTTGGGGCCACGCAGTGCACCGATGCCGCCGGTGATCGCGGAATACATGTCGGAGCCGGTGCCGGCAATCACGCGGCAGGTGAAAGTCGAGGCGTTGTATTCATGCTCGGCATAGAGGTTCAGCGAGGTGTGCATCGCGCGCACCCATTGCGCCGGTGCCGGCTTGCCGTGGAGCAGGTGCAGGAAATGGCCGCCGATGGAGTCATCGTCGGTTTCGACGTCGATGCGCCGGCCGTTGTGGCTCCAGTGATACCAGTAGAGCAGCATCGAGCCGAACGAAGCCATCAGCCGGTCGGCGATGTCGCGCGCGCCGGGCAGGTTGTGGTCCTCGCGTTCGGGCATTGCTGCACCCAGCGCCGAGCAGCCGGTGCGCATCACGTCCATCGGATGCGCGCCGGGCGGCAGCTGTTCGAGCACGTTGCGCACCACTGCCGGCAGGCCACGCAGGGACATCAGCTTGGTCTTGTAGGCCTTGAGTTCGGCGGCATTGGGCAGCTTGCCGTGGACCAGCAGGTAGGCGACCTCTTCGAAAGCGCAGGTCTCGGCGATCTCGACGATGTCATAGCCGCGGTAATGCAGGTCATTGCCGCTGCGGCCTACGGTACACAGCGCGGTGCTGCCGGCAGGCACACCGGACAGGGCCACGGATTTTTTCGGTTTCATTGCCGGGGTTTCAGGTTTGGTGCTCATCATGAATCCTCAGTTGGCAAACAAAAAAGCGGACGCCGCTGTGAGGCGGGGTCCGCTCCGGTTGGGGCATGACTGTCTTTATCAGCCCAGCAGCCCGAGTATCGAGTCACGCTCTTCCTGCAATTCCTTCAGCGTGGCCTGCATGCGCGCCTTGCTGAACTCGCTCTGGTCGAGTCCCTTGACGATCTTGTATTTGCCGTCCTTGCAGGTCACCGGGAAGCCGTAAATCATGCCGGCAGGTATGCCGTAGCTGCCGTCGGAGGGAATGCCCATGCTGACCCAGGTGCCGGCCTTGGTGCCCTTGACCCAGTCGCGGACATGGTCGATTGCCGCATTGGCCGCACTCGCCGCGGAGGAGAGGCCGCGGGCATCGATGATGGCAGCGCCGCGCTTCTGGATGGTCGGAATGAAATTGTTTTCCAGCCAGGCCTGGTCGTTGATCATCGGCCAGATTTTCTTGCCGCCGGCCGTGGCGTGGAACACGTCCGGGTACTGGGTGGCGGAGTGGTTGCCCCAGACCACCATTTTCTTGATGTCAGTGACCGGCTTGCCGATTTTCTGCGCGACCTGGGTCAGCGCGCGGTTGTGATCGAGGCGCATCATCGCCGAGAAGTTGGAAGGTTTGAGCTTGGGGGCGTTCTTCATGGCGATCAGGCAATTGGTGTTGGCGGGATTGCCGACGACCAGCACCTTGACGTTGCGCTTGGCGACTTCCGAGAGGGCTTTGCCCTGCGGTGCGAAGATCTTGCCGTTGGCTTCGAGCAGGTCCTTGCGCTCCATGCCCGGACCGCGGGGACGGGCGCCGACCAGCAGCGCGACGTCAGCATCAGCGAAAGCGACCATCGGGTCGGAAGCGGGGACCATGCCCTGCAGCAGCGGGAAGGCGCAGTCATCGAGTTCCATCATCACGCCCTTGAGTGCTTTCTGGGCGCGCTCATCGGGAATTTCCAGCAGCTGGAGGATTACGGGCTGGTCCTTGCCGAGCATTTCGCCGCTGGCAATGCGGAACAGCAGGCTGTAGCCAATCTGGCCGGCGGCACCGGTTACCGCCACGCGCATGGGTCGTTTCATCTGGAAGCTCCTGAATTTCCTGGTTTTTTCTGGGAAGGCGATGCTGGAATCATGCGCGAAAAAACGCATTGTGCATCCGCCGCAAAACACAGCGGATGATAGCGAACGCAGTGAATTTTGGTCAACAAGACCCTCGGTGATTTTCTCTGCAGAATTACTGGCCAAGAGTACGCGGATCGGAGGGTGAAATCCGGTTTTAGCGAAATGATTTTGAGCAAGGTCAATTTTTGATTGAACCGATGCCTTGGACGGTCAGGCAGTTTCAGGATGTTGTCAGTATTGCAGCTCGGTACTGCGCTTGAATAATCGCATCGCTGAGAGTTGACGTGCACGTCAAGAGCAATGCTTCGGATGAATGGATTTTGATCGGTGATTGACCGTTTTTCAGGTTACGCCGTGTAAGAAAAGCTGATAGTATTTCATGCGCTTAATCGCACTTCTTGTCCGGATTTTCTTGTGTTAAAAACTCTCAATTGATGTGCTGCGCGCAGTGCAGCATAGTTGGCGCTTTGAGTGGTTGCCGGAAGTGCCGGATTAACGGTTTTCCGTCCAGTTGAAACGAGTTTGCAGGGAGTGCATGTGACGTCCACAGTGGCCCGTAAAAGACCCAAATACCTGAACCTGATGCAGATCCGGCTGCCGGTGCCGGGCATCATTTCCATCATGCATCGCGTCAGTGGTGCAGTGCTGTTCCTGATGATTCCGCTGCTGCTGTGGCTGTTCCAGTCGAGCCTGCAGTCGGCGGAGACTTTCCAGCAGTTCCGTTCCGTCGTTACCCATCCGCTGATGAAACTGCTGTTGCTCGGATTGCTGTGGGGCTACCTGCATCATCTGCTCGCAGGGGTTCGTCACCTGTTTCTTGACTTGCATATCGGCATTGAACTCGAGGCGGCGCGCCGTTCCAGCCTGATTGTCCTCATCGGCGGTATCTTGCTGACCCTTGCGGTGGGAGTGGCGCTATGGTGAACCGCGATGTAGTGGGCGCCCATTACGGTCTGCGCGACTGGCTTGCGCAGCGTGCCACCGCGGTGGTGATGCTGGTGTACACGCTGTTGCTGCTGCTGGCGCTGGTGATGCTGCCGAAATTCGATTACTGGCACTGGAAGGCGTTGTGGAGCCTGCCGCTGATGCAGTACGCGACGCTGCTGTTCATGGCGGCGTTGCTGTTTCATGCCTGGGTTGGCGTGCGCAATATTTTCATGGATTACATCAAGCTTCCCGGACTGCGCCTGATGCTTTACGTGCTGGTCATTTTTGCACTGATCGCCTATGGCGCGTGGTCGGTGCAGATCCTGTGGGGCTGAAGGTCAATGGCAATTACAACAAGACAGTTTGACGCGGTGGTGGTGGGTGCCGGCGGTTCCGGCTTGCGCGCAGCGCTGCAGCTGGCGGAAGCCAATCTGCGGGTGGCGGTGCTCTCGAAGGTGTTTCCGACCCGTTCGCATACGGTGGCGGCGCAGGGCGGCGTTTCTGCTTCGCTCGGCAACGAGGAGCCGGACAACTGGCACTGGCACATGTATGACACGGTCAAGGGTTCCGATTATCTCGGTGACCAGGACGCGATCGAATTCATGTGCCGCAAGGCCAATGAAGTGGTCATCGAGCTCGAGCATTTCGGCATGCCGTTCGACCGCCTGGACAACGGCAAGATCTACCAGCGTCCCTTCGGCGGTCACACCAGCAATTACGGCGAACGCGCAGTCAAGCGCGCCTGTGCAGCAGCGGACCGTACCGGCCATGCGATGCTGCATACGCTGTACCAGCGCAACGTCCGCGCCCATACCCAGTTTTTCGTCGAATGGATGGCGCTCGACCTGGTGCGTAACCAGGCCGGTGACGTGCTCGGCGTGGTGGCAATGGAAATGGAAACCGGCGAGGTATCGATACTGCAGGCGCGGGCAACGCTGCTGGCAACCGGCGGCGCCGGACGCATTTACTCGGCAAGCACCAATGCATTCATCAATACCGGCGACGGCCTGGGCATGGCGGCGCGTGCCGGTATTCCGCTGGAAGACATGGAGTTCTGGCAATTCCATCCCACCGGGGTGGCCGGTGCCGGCGTGCTGATTACCGAGGGCGTGCGTGGCGAGGGCGGATTCCTGCTCAACAAGAACGGCGAGCGCTTCATGGAGCGTTATGCGCCTACGGTAAAAGACCTCGCCAGCCGTGACGTGGTGGCACGGGCAATGGCCACCGAGATCAAGGAAGGGCGCGGCGCCGGCAAGGAAGCCGACCACATCCTGCTCAAGCTCGATCACCTCGGCGCTGATGTCATCGACAAGCGCCTGCCCGGCATCCGCGAGATTGCCAAGAAATTCGCCAACGTCGATCCGGTCAAGGAACCGATCCCGGTGGTGCCGACCTGTCATTACCAGATGGGCGGCGTGCCCACCAACATGTATGGCCAGGTGCTGGCTGGCCACGACGGCAATGCCATCGTCAACGGTTTGTATGCCGCCGGCGAATGCGCCTGTGTGTCGGTGCATGGCGCCAACCGTCTCGGCACCAACTCCCTGCTTGACCTGCTGGTGTTCGGCAAGGCTTCGGGCGAACAGGTGGTCAAGGATCTGGCAGGCAGCGGCAGTGCCTTGCAGGAATTGCCCAAGGATGCGGCTGATCGTGCCCTGGAGCGCGTGGCACGGCTGGACTCGGCCAAATCAGGCGAAAGCGTCAGTGAAGTCGGCGCTGAACTGCGGCGCACGATGCAGAACCACTGCGGCGTGTTCCGTTTCCCTGACAGCCTGGCTGAGGGCGTGAAGAAAATCGCCGAGGTGGCGGAGCGCGCGAAGCATCTGCATGTGAAGGACAAGAGCAAGGTGTTCAACACCGCGCGGGTGGAAGCGCTGGAGCTGGAAAATCTGGTCGAGGTCGCGGTTTCGACCATGGTTTCGGCCCATGCCCGCCAGGAATCCCGCGGCGCCCATGACCGCAGCGATTTTCCGAAGCGCGATGACGTCAACTGGATGAAACACACCTTCTGGTACAAGAACGGCAATCGCCTGGAGTACCGTCCGGTCAATCTCAAGCCGCTGACCGTGGCATCGTTCGAGCCCAAGGCCCGGGTTTACTGAGCAAGGAATACGGATGCGCATTTCCATTTACCGCTACAACCCCGACGCCGATGCCGCGCCGCGGATGCAGGATTACGATATCCCCCTGGAACCCACGGACCGGATGCTGCTTGATGTGCTGATCCGGGTGAAGTCTGTGGATGACACGTTTGCATTCCGCCGTTCCTGTCGCGAGGGAGTTTGCGGTTCGGATGCGATGAACATCAACGGCAAGAACGGCCTGGCCTGCATCACCAAGGTCGCCGACCTCAAGGAACCGGTGGTGATCAAGCCGCTGCCGGGATTGCCGGTGATCCGCGACCTGATCGTCGACATGTCGCAGTTTTTCAAGCAGTACCACTCGGTCACGCCCTATGTCGTGAACGACACGCCGCGTCCCGAGACCGAGCGCCTGCAGTCGCCGGAAGACCGGGAGGAACTCAACGGCCTCTACGAATGCATACTCTGCGCCTGCTGCTCGACCTCGTGCCCTTCGTTCTGGTGGAATCCGGACAAGTTCGTCGGTCCGGCGGGGCTGCTGCAGGCTTACCGGTTCATTGCCGATACCCGTGACCAGGTGACCAATCAGCGGCTGGACAACCTGGAGGATCCGTACCGGCTGTTCCGTTGCCATTCGATCATGAATTGCGTCGATGTCTGTCCCAAGGGGCTGAATCCGACCAAGGCCATCGGCAAGATCAAGGATTTGCTGGTGAAGAGGACAGTCTAAGGCGCACAGAGCATGTCCGAACTGGACCGAATCCGCTGGCAATGCCGGCGGGGGATGTTGGAGTTGGATCTCGTGTTGAACCGGTTTGTGGAGGAGGATCTGGCGGCACTCGATCCGGAACAGTTGCAGACATTCAAGAATTTGCTGGCCGAAGCCGATACCCAACTGTTGTCCTGGGTGATGGGGCAGACCGAACCGCCAGAGCCGTATGTCGCGCTGATCCGCAGATTGCGCCAGAACTGAAACAATTCATATCTGGAATTGACGTGAGGTTGTTTTAATAAGTACTTGTTTTTACGGAGAATTATATGAAAGAAAAACTCGCAACCCTGTCCTTCAGCGACGGTACCCCCTCCGTTGATTTCCCGGTTCTCGGCGGCACCATCGGACCCGATGTCATCGATGTCCGCAGCCTTTATGCCAAGACCGGCAAGTTCACCTATGACCCCGGTTTCATGTCGACGGCGAGCTGCCGTTCGACCATTACCTACATCGACGGCGACGAGGGCATCCTGCTCTATCGCGGCTATCCGATCGAGCAGCTGGCTGAGAAATGCGATTTCCTCGAAGTGGCCTACCTGATTCTCAACGGCGAACTGCCGAACAAGCAGCAGAAGCAGGAATTCGACGACATCGTCACCAAGCACACCATGGTGCACGACCAGATGACCTTCTTTTTCCGCGGATTCCGCCGCGATGCGCATCCGATGGCCGTGCTCTGCGGCGTGGTCGGCGCGCTGTCAGCGTTCTACCATGATTCGATCAACATCCACGACGCGCGCAGCCGCGAGATTTCGGCCTTCCGCCTGATTGCCAAGCTGCCGACCATTACGGCAATGGCCTACAAGTACAATTCGGGTCAGCCGTTCATGTATCCGAAGAACTCGCTGAACTATACCGAGAACTTTCTGCACATGATGTTCGGCACGCCCTGCGAGGATTACAAGCCGAACCCGGTGATTTCGCGGGCGATGGACCGCATCCTGATCCTTCATGCCGACCACGAACAGAATGCCTCGACCTCGACCGTGCGCCTGGCCGGATCGACCGGTGCCAATCCGTTCGCCTGTATTTCCGCCGGCATTGCCAGCCTTTGGGGTCCTGCCCATGGCGGCGCCAACGAAGCCGTGCTGAAGATGCTCGACGAGATCGGCGAAGAGAAGAACATTCCCGCCTTCATCAAGCGGGTCAAGGAAAAGGACGGTCACGCGATGCTGATGGGCTTCGGTCACCGCGTCTACAAGAACTATGATCCGCGCGCCAAGATCATCCAGCGCACCTGCCACGAAGTGCTGGAAGAGCTCGACATGAAGGACAACAAGCTGATCAAGCTGGCGATGAAGCTGGAAAAGATAGCGCTGGAAGACGATTATTTCATCAAGCGCAAACTCTATCCGAACGTCGATTTCTATTCCGGCATCGTCTACAGGGCACTGGGCATCCCGGTCAGCATGTATACCGCCATCTTCGCGCTGGCGCGTACGGTCGGCTGGATCGCGCAATGGAAGGAACTGATCGCCGATACCGACCAGAAGATCGGGCGTCCCCGCCAGCTGTTCACCGGTGCCAAGCGCCGCGAATTCGTGCCCGTGGGCAAACGCAAGTAATTACCCGGAACAGGGCACGACAGGACTGAAAGACAGGTGCTGAAATGATGAAGGAATCCCGCGGAACCTCTCTGCTGTTCGGTGCCAATGCGCCGTTCGTCGAAGGGCTTTACGAGCAGTATCTGAAGGATCCGCAGTCGGTGGAGCCACGCTGGCGCGGTTATTTCGACGAACTGCAGCGCCTGGATGACGGTCCTGCGGACGTGTCGCACAGTGATGTGCAGCAGCATTTCATCGATCTGGCGCGCAGCCGGCGTCCTGCTGCTGCGGGCGGCTCCGATGTCACGCAGAAAAACCTGCAAAAGCAGTTTTCGGTGATGCAGCTGATTTCGGCCTACCGTTTCCAGGGCAACCGGGTGGCCGATACGGATCCGCTGAAGCGCATCATCGATGCCCCGGTGATTGCCGAACTCGATCCCGCGCATTACGGACTGGGCGAGCAGGACATGGATACGGTGTTCGACACCGGCACGCTGCACGGTCCGGCACGGGCGACATTGCGTGAAATTCTGCAGGCTCTGCGCGACACCTACTGCCGGACTATCGGTGTCGAATACATGTACATGTCCGATATTCCGCAGAAGCGCTGGATGTCGGAGCGACTGGAACCGTCACGCGGGCGTCCGAGTTACGACGCGGCTTTCAAAAAGCATCTGCTGGATCGCCTGACAGCGGCGGAGACGCTGGAAAAGTATCTCAATGCCAAGTACGTCGGCCAGACCCGGTTTTCGCTGGAAGGCGGCGACGGACTGATTCCGATGCTCGACCACCTGCTGCAACGTGCCGGTGGCGCCGGGGTGCAGGAGATGGTGATCGGCATGGCGCATCGCGGGCGGCTGAATGTGCTGGTCAATACGCTGGGGAAAATGCCCAAGGACCTGTTTTCGTCTTTCGAAGGCAAGCAGCATGCCGAAGTGCTGGCCGGTGACGTGAAATATCACGACGGGTTTTCCTCGAACGTGATGACTTCGGGCGGACCGATGCATGTCACGGTCGCCTTCAATCCTTCGCACCTCGAGATTGTCAATCCCGTGGTGGAAGGTTCGGTGCGCGCTCGCCAGCACCGGCGCAAGGATCATACCGGCGGACAGGTATTGCCGGTGCTGATCCACGGCGATGCCGCGTTCTCGGGGCAGGGCGTGATCCAGGAAGTGCTCAATTTTGCCGAGACGCGGGGCTACGGCACCGGCGGCACGGTGCATATCATTATCAACAACCAGATCGGCTTTACCACCTCGGACCCGCGTGATGCGCGCTCGACCACGTACTGCTCGGATGTGGTGAAGATGCTCGAAGTGCCGATTTTCCATGTCAACGGCGACGACCCTGAGGCCATCGCTTTCGTCACCGAAATCGCACTCGATTACCGGATGAAATTCCAGAAGGACGTGGTGATCGACCTCGTTTGTTACCGCCGGCTCGGGCATAACGAACAGGATGAGCCGATGGTGACGCAGCCGATGATGTACCGGCGCATCCACGCCCATCCGACGCCGCGCAAGGTCTATGCTGACCAGCTGATCGGCGAAGGACTGGTTTCCGAAGAAGAAACCGAGATAATGGTCAACGAATTCCGCAATGCGCTGGATCGGGGATACCACACCAACCAGACCATACTTTCCAACTTCAAGCCGCCGTTCGAGACCAACTGGCTGCCGTACCGGGGCACCAAGTGGAACGAAAACGACGACACGCGACTGCCGCTCGAGCACCTGCAGATGCTGGCGCGCAAGGTCTGCGAAGTGCCTGCCAATTTCAAGCTGCACCCGCGGGTGCAGAAGATCATGGATGACCGGCGCTTGATGGCCGAAGGCAAGTTGCCGCTGGACTGGGGCATGGCCGAGACGCTGGCCTATGCGACGCTGCTCACGGAAGGTTTCTCGGTGCGCCTGTCAGGACAGGATTCGGGGCGCGGCACGTTTTTCCACCGCCACGCGGTGTTGCACGACCAGGGCCGCGAACGCTGGGACCAGGGCACCCATGTGCCGCTGCAGCATCTGGCGCCGGACCAGGGTGATTTCGTGGTCATCGATTCGGTACTGTCGGAAGAAGCGGTGCTGGGCTTCGAGTACGGTTACGCCACCTCCGGACCGAAGGAACTGGTGATCTGGGAGGCGCAGTACGGCGACTTCGTCAACGGTGCGCAGGTGGTCATTGACCAGTTCATCGCCTCCGGTGAAGTGAAATGGGGACGCATGTGCGGTCTGACGATGATGCTGCCCCATGGTTACGAAGGCGCGGGCCCCGAGCATTCTTCGGGTCGCATCGAACGTTTTCTGCAATTGTGCGCGGACTACAACATGCAGGTCTGCGTCCCGGCCACCCCGGTGCAGATGTATTACCTGCTGCGCCGGCAGATGGTGCGCCCGCACCGCAAGCCGCTGATCATTTTTTCGCCGAAGAGCCTGCTGCGGCACAAGGAATCGGTATCTCCTCTCGAAGAATTTGCCAATGACAAATTCAATCCGGTCAATGAAGACTGGGATTCGCGTGAAATCGACCCGGAAAAAGTCGAGCGGGTGATTTTCTGCAGCGGCAAGGTCTATTACGACCTGCGCGCAGAACGACGGGCGCGTGCTTTGCAGAATGCGCCGCTGGTGCGCATCGCGCAGATCTATCCCTTTCCGCACGACGAATTCCGCGCCCAGATCGTGCGCTACAAGAATGCCAAGGAAATCGTCTGGTGCCAGGAAGAACCGCGCAACCAGGGTTCATGGCGGCATATCCAGCATTACCTGATGCGCCATCTGCTGCCGCACCAGAAGCTGTACTACGCCGGGCGTGATTCGTCGGCATCTCCTGCAGCCGGCTACAAATCGCTGCACGAGAAACAGCAGAAGGACCTGGTCGATCAGGCGCTCACGCCCTCCGGTGGCAGCGAACCGCGAATGTTCCTCCGTCCGCGTGCGTTGGCGGAAGGCGAAGAGCATTAATTTATAAATTTAATCAATAGGTTACGGAGTTATCATGCTCGTTGATGTGAAGGTGCCGCAGCTCTCGGAATCGGTGGCCGAGGCGACCCTGGTGTCGTGGCACAAGAAGGCCGGTGAATACATCAAGCGCGACGAAAATCTGGTCGATATCGAGACCGACAAGGTCGTGCTGGAAACTCCCGCGCCGCAGGCGGGCGTGCTGGTCAAGATCGTCAAGACCGATGGCAGCACGGTCACCAGCAACGAAATCATTGCCCAGATCGATACTGACGGGAAACCGGACGCAGCCGGAGCCGCAACAGCCGCTGCGAAGCCGGCGGCAACACCTGCTGCAGCGGAGAAGCCCGGAGCGCCGGTGGCCATGCCCTCGGCGCAGAAGCTGGCGGCGGAAAAGAATGTCGATACCGCAGCCCTCAGCGGTACCGGCCGCGGCGGGCGCGTGACCAAGGGAGATGTACTGCAGGCCACTGAAGGCGGTGCGCGGAGCGCAGCGCCTGCTGCAGCGGCAGCTCCGGCACGGGCGATGCCCGCCGTGGACCTGGGTGATCTGGGTGAGCGTCCGGAGCAGCGGGTGCCGATGTCGCGGCTGCGTGCACGCATAGCCGAGCGCCTGGTGCAATCGCAGTCTACGGCAGCGATCCTGACCACGTTCAACGAGGTCAACATGCAGCCGGTGATCGACCTGCGCAACCGCTACAAGGACCGCTTCGAGAAGGAGCATGGCGTCAAGCTGGGTTTCATGTCGTTCTTCGTCAAGGCCGCGGTGCATGCGCTGAAAAAATACCCGGTGGTCAACGCTTCGATCGACGGCAACGATATCGTCTATCACGGTTACTATGACATCGGCATTGCGGTGGGCAGCCCGCGCGGTCTGGTGGTGCCCATCCTGCGCAATTGCGACCAGATGACGCTGGCTGACATCGAGAAGCAGATCACCGAGTACGGCAAGCGCGCCCAGGACGGCAAGCTGACCATCGAAGAACTGACCGGCGGCACTTTCTCGATTTCCAATGGCGGCGTGTTCGGCTCGATGCTGTCGACCCCGATCATCAATCCGCCGCAGTGCGCGATTCTCGGCTTGCACGCGACCAAGGAACGCGCGGTGGTGGAGAACGGCCAGATCGTGATCCGGCCGATGAATTACCTTGCGTTGTCCTATGACCATCGCATCATCGACGGCCGCGAAGCAGTGCTGTCGCTGGTGGCGATGAAAGATGCGCTGGAAGATCCGGCGCGGATACTGCTGGATATCTGAAATGGCCAAATCCTTCGACGTCGTCGTCATCGGCGCCGGTCCCGGCGGCTACATTGCGGCGATCCGTGCCGCGCAGCTCGGCCTGCAGGTGGCCTGCATCGATGAATGGAGCACGCCGGAAGGCAAGCCCGCGCCGGGAGGCACCTGTACCAATGTCGGCTGCATTCCGTCCAAGGCGCTGCTGCAGTCCTCGGAGAATTTCGAGCATGCCGGTCACGCTTTCGCCGATCACGGCATACAGGTCAAGGGCCTGGCCATCGACGTTGCGCAGATGCTCAAGCGCAAGGACAAGGTCGTCAAACAGAACAACGAAGGCATCCTTTACCTGTTCAAGAAGAACAAGGTGACCTTTTTTCACGGCAGGGGATCGTTTGCCGGCGGCGGTTCCGGGGCTTGGCAGGTCCAGGTGTCGGGCAAGTCAGCGGAAGTGCTGACCGCGAAAAACGTGATCATTGCCACCGGCTCGACCCCGCGTGCGCTGCCGGACGTTCCGTTCGACAACAAGCTGGTTCTCGACAATGCCGGTGCGCTGGCCATAACCGAAACGCCGAAGAAACTGGGTGTGATCGGTGCCGGCGTTATTGGTCTGGAGATGGGCAGCGTGTGGCGGCGGCTGGGTGCGGAAGTCACCGTTCTCGAAGCGCTGCCGGCTTTTCTCGGGGCTGCCGACGAGCAGGTAGCCAAGGAAGCCCAGAAAGTATTCGCCAAACAGGGCTTGGCCATTCATACCGGGGTCAAGGTCGGCAAGATTACCGCCAAGAAAAACGTCACCGTTGAATACACCGACAGTGCCGGTGCTGCGCAGACTCTCACCGTCGACAGGCTGATCGTGTCCATCGGCCGGGTGCCCAACACCGAGGGCCTCAATGCCAAGGCGGTGGGCCTGAAAATCGATGAACGCGGTTTCGTCGCCGTCGATAACGATTGCAAGACCGGACTGCCCGGGGTGTGGGCGGTGGGTGACGTGGTGCGCGGGCCGATGCTGGCGCACAAGGCCGAGGAAGAAGGCGTGGCAGTGGCGGAACGCATTGCCGGCAAGCATGGCCATGTCGATTTCAACACCGTGCCCTGGGTGATCTACACCTCGCCGGAAATCGCCTGGGTCGGCAAGACCGAACAGCAACTGAAAAAGGACGGTGTCAAATACCGCGCAGGATCTTTCCCGTTCATGGCCAACGGCCGTGCGCGCGCGCTGGGCGATACCACCGGTTTCGTCAAATTCCTCGCTGACGAGCGCACCGACCGCATCCTCGGCGTGCACATCATCGGGCCGATGGCGTCCGAGCTGATCGCGGAGGCGGTGGTGGCGATGGAATTCGGTGCTGCCGCGGAAGACATCGCGCTGATCTGCCATGCCCATCCGTCGCTGTCGGAGTCGATGAAGGAAGCCGCTCTGGCGGTCGGCAATCGCACATTGAACCTGTGATGATCGTGCGGGGCGATACCCTGCATTGTGACCTGCCGCGCCCTTGTTGATGAACGCAGCGACTGCTCCGGGTGGATTTGCGGCTTTCCTGCGCCGGCAGGCTGAAGCTCAGGGTTTTTCTCCGGATGAAGACCAGCTGCATGCCGCGCGTGAACTGCAGCGCGTTGATGACGGTCTGAATCCCGGCAGCCGTGAAGGACGCGGACTGCTTGGCCTGTTTGACCGCCGCCACCGGGTGCGCGGTGTCTATATCTGGGGCGGCGTCGGTCGCGGCAAGAGCTTCCTGATGGACAGTTTCTTTGCCTATACCCAAGCCGAACGCAAGAAGCGCATCCACTTTCATCGTTTCATGCAGGAGATCCACAAATCCCTGCACGCGCATCAGGGCCAGGAAGAGCCGATGGCGCTGGTGGCGCGCGACATTGCCGATCAGGTGAAGCTGCTGTGCCTGGACGAATTCCACGTCACCGATATCACTGATGCGATGCTGATGCGGCGCCTGCTGGAAGGTTTGATGGCGGAAGGGGTGGTGTTGCTGACGACGTCGAATTTCGCGCCTGATGAACTCTACATGCACGGCCTGCAGCGCACCCAGTTCCTGCCGGCGATCGAGCTGATCAAGACCCGGATGACCGTGGTCAATGTCGATGGCGGCACCGACTACCGGCTGCGCGAACTCGAGCGTGCCGGAACCTACCACGTGGGACCACAGGCCGATGCCCGCCTCGAGCAGACCTTCAGGACGATCGCCGGCGGCGATGGTGATTCCGACGCGCTCGACATCGAAGACCGGTTGATCCGCGTGCGGCGCAGTTCTTCGGGAGTGGCGTGGTTCGATTTTGCCGAACTGTGCGCAGGCCCACGCGGCAAACCCGATTACATTGAGCTGGGGCGGCGCTACCACACCGTACTGATTTCAGGCGTGCCGTGTTTCACCGGGGCCGATGCCGACGTGCTGCGCCGGTTTGTGTGGCTGGTGGATGAGTTTTATGATCGCAGGGTCAAGCTGATGCTGGGTGCTGCGGTGGCTGCCCCCGATCTGGTGGCTGATGCCACGGACGGCGACGGTTTCCAGGCGCATCTCAATGCGTCGTTGAAGGAACGGCTGGCGAGCCGTCTGACCGAAATGCAGACGCATCAGTACCTGGCGTTGGCCCATTTGCCGTGAGGGAATATGGAACACAGCAAGGCATTTAGAATATTCAATGAAAACAACAAGATAGAGGGTCGCATCTGCGATGTGCCGGCGGCCGAGATCGGTCGCGGCGAGATCGTGTTTCGCTGCGCCTGGTCGAGCGTGAACTTCAAGGATGCGCTGGCGGCAACCGGGACCGGCGGCAAGATCATCCGCAACTATCCGCTGATCGGCGGCATCGATGCTGCCGGCACCGTGCTCAGTTCCGCTGATCCGCGGTTCAAGCCGGGCGATGAAATCATCTGCACCAGCTATGACATGGGCGTGGCCCACGACGGCGGCTTTTCCCAGGTCTGCCGCGTACCGGCCGACTGGGTTGTCGCATTACCCAAAGGACTGACCACTTACGAAGCCATGGCCTTGGGTACTGCCGGCTACACCGCGGGACTCTCGGTCGAACTGCTGGAATTGAACGGCATGGCGCCCAACAACGGCAAGGTGCTGGTCAATGGCGCCACCGGCGGAGTGGCGAGTCTGGCAATCGACATGCTGGCAGCCAAGGGTTATTCGGTCACTGCAGTCAGCGGCAAGCCGGATGCCCAAGATTTCCTGCGCGAACTGGGTGCTTCTGAAATCATTGATCGCAGCAAAATCGAGTTTGGTACACGTCCGCTGGAAAAACCGTTGTGGGCTGCAGCTTTCGATTCAGTTGGTGGTGACCAACTGGGCTGGCTGACACGGACGCTGCAACCGCAGGGTGTGATCGCGTCCTTCGGCAATGCCGGTGGCATTGAATTCAAGAGCACGGTCCTGCCTTTCATCCTGCGTGGCATACGGCTGATCGGTGTTGATTCCGCGGCAACACCGATGCCGTTGCGGCGGCGTGTCTGGGACCGGCTTGCCGCGGACCTGAAGCCGCCGCATCTGGACAAGATTGCGCAGGTGATCGAGCTTGCAGATTTGCCGGGATATTTCGAACGCATGCTCAAGGGCGGCATACGCGGCCGGGCAGTGGTCAGGATTTTGTAAGTCCCTGCGGGGGATAATATCCCTCCTGCCGGCCCGGATATGATCGAAAATCAACGGGTTGGAAATCCGAGGAGGGGATATGGGCAAATACACTGATTTTCATCGCCGCTCCATTCAGGACCGTGATGCGTTCTGGACGGAAGAGGCGAAGCGCATCGACTGGCACAAGCCGTTCAGCAAGGTTCTCCAGTACGACAGGCCGCCCTTTGCGCGCTGGTTTGTCGGTGGCGAAACCAACCTCTGCCACAACGCGATAGACCGTCATCTTTCAACTCGCGGCAACCAGCCGGCGCTGGTTTACATCTCGACCGAAACCGGGGCGGAAAAAAGCTACACCTACCGCGAGCTGCATGCCGAGGTGAACGTGATGGCGGCGGTGATCGCCGCGCAGGGCGTCAAGCGCGGCGACCGCGTGCTGATCTACATGCCGATGATTCCCGAGGCAGTGTTTGCGATGCTCGCCTGCGCGCGCCTGGGTGCGGTGCATTCGGTGGTGTTCGGCGGTTTTGCGGCGGCGAGCTGCGCGACCCGGATCGACGATGCCAAACCGAAGTTGCTGATCACGGCAGATGCCGGCATGCGCGGCGGCAAAGCCATCATCTACAAGCCGCTGGTGGACGAGGCCGTGCGCCTGGCCAGGAATCCGCCGCAGAAGGTGATCATCGTCAATCGCGGCATCGACAAGGACCTGAAGCTGGTGGCCGGACGCGACCTGGATTACGCCGCGCTGGCCAGACAGCATGCCGGCGCGCAGGTGCCGGTGACCTGGGTGGAATCCAGCGAACCTTCCTACATCCTCTACACCTCCGGCACCACGGGCAAACCGAAAGGCGTGCAGCGCGACACCGGCGGCTATGCCGTAGCGCTGGCCGGCTCGATGGAGCATATCTACTGCGGCCAGCCGGGTGAGGCGATGTTCACCACCTCCGACATCGGCTGGGTGGTGGGGCATTCGTACATCGTTTACGGACCGCTGATCCGCGGCATGACGACCATTCTCTATGAAGGTCTGCCGATCCGGCCCGACGCCGGCATCTGGTGGAAAATCGTCGCCGACCACAAGGTCAGCGTGATGTTTTCCTCGCCGACTGCGGCACGGGTGCTGAAGAAGCAGGATCCGGCGTATCTGAGCAAGTACGACCTGTCGTCGCTGAAACACCTGTTTCTGGCTGGAGAACCGCTGGATGAGCCCACCCATCGCTGGATCCAGGAAGCGCTGAAAAAACCGGTCATTGACCATTACTGGCAGACCGAAACCGGCTGGCCGATCCTGTCTCTGGCCCCGGGCGTGGAGCCGGCGAAGGTCAAATACGGCACTCCGGGATTTCCGGTCTACGGCTATGACATGAAACTGCTGCGCGAATCGGATGCGAAGGAGACTGCGCCGGAGGAGAAGGGTGTGCTGACCATTACGCCGCCGCTGCCGCCGGGCTGCATGACCACGATCTGGGGCGATGACCAGCGCTTCATCGATACCTATTTCACCGCGTTTCCGGATCAACTGCTGTATTCGACCTTCGACTTCGGCGTGCGCGACAAGGAAGGCTATACCTTCATCCTCGGTCGCACCGACGACGTCATCAACGTCGCCGGGCATCGCATCGGCACCCGCGAAATCGAGGAAGCGGTGCAGTCGCATTCCAACATTGCCGAAGTCGCCGTGGTTGGCGTCAATGATGCAGTGAAAGGCCAGATGCCGCTGGCGTTTGCGGTGGTCAAGGACGCTTCGAAGGTGGCCGGTGAGGACGCACGCGCTGCGCACGAGAAGGAAGTGATGGCTGCCGTGGACAAGGCGCTGGGTGCGATTGCGCGGCCCAAGCGCGTCTTGTTCGTGACGCTGCTGCCGAAAACGCGTTCCGGCAAACTGCTGCGACGCTCCATCCAGGCGCTGGCCGAAGGGCGCGATCCGGGGGATCTGACCACGATCGAGGATCCCTCGGCGCTGGAACAGATACGCGGTGTCCTCAAGGCTTGAGTGGCAATATCGCAAGCATATGTTTTAATTGATAAATTATAAAAACCGGATTTTGCCTTCGCTGAACTATTCGAACACCCTGACCGTGCGCCCTGTGCGCAATGGTCTTGGCATCGTTGCCCTGAAACCGTTTGCCACCGGAGCGACGGTGTGCGTGATTCGCGGCCGTATCGTCAGCGCCGCTACGGTGTGGCGCTACTGGGAATCAGACCCGCGCCGCGGTGCCAACTGTTTCCGCTTTGATACCGGCCACTATCTCGATCCCGAGGGCGAGATCGGCGCCTGGGCCAACCACTCGTGCAATCCCAACGCCGGTGTGTACAAAACGCCGACCCGGCTGCTGCTCAGGGCTATCCGGCCGATTGCCGCAGGTGAAGAGGTTACGCACGACTATTCGACGCTGCTCGGCGCCGATGACATCTGGACCATGCGTTGCAACTGCGGGGAGCGCCGCTGTCGCAAGGTGGTGCGCAACATCGCGCGGCTGCCGGCCGTGGTGCTGAAACGTTATGTCGGGCTCGGGGCAGTGCCCTATTTCATTCTCGCCGGCATGCGCTGAAATCTTCAGGCCTTGCCGCCGGCCTCCAGGAACAGATAGATCTTCGCCGCGATCAGCAGGACTTCGATCGTCACCAGCAGCAGGAAAACAACGAATCCCAGATGCTGATCAAGTACCACCCGGGGCGTGATGAGGCGGACCATCCTGAAAACCGGGCGGGTGATGGTCTTGAAAACGTAGTAAATCGCGTTTTCATCGCGTTTGGCACCGGTGAAGAGGTAGAGCAGGCCCTGCGCCAGCAGGGCCAGCAGCGCGACTTCGTTGACTGCCTTGAGTATTACTATCAGCTGGAACATGAGCGCCGGGTTCAGGCAGCGACGCGGCCGGGGTTGATGCCCGTTGCGCGTTGCAGTTGCGCCGTGACCTTGGGATCAAACTGGCTCAGCCGGAAAATGATCTTGTGCAACTGGTCATGCTGGCCCAGCGCATGGTGCTGAATGCCGAGTTCGTAGAGCGCATGGGGATTCATCGGTTGCAGTTCCGCGGCGCGCTCGAAGGCGGGAATGGATTCGGCCCGGCGATCCAGTGCGACACAGGAAAGTCCGATGCCGAACCAGGAGCGGTCGAGCGCAGGATTGATGGCGACCGATTCCCTGAGGACAGCGAGCGCTTCCTCGTGGCGGTTTTCCTTCTGCAGCAGGAAACCCAGGTTGAACAGCATGGCGGCATCGCGGGGCTGGGCGCGCAGCACGGCGCGAAAGAGGTCCATGGCGCCGCTGCTGTCGCCCGTTTCGGCACGGAGGTAGCCGAGGGCGCCGGCCGCGGCCGCATGGCCGGGATCAAGCCTGAGTACGTCTTCGAAGCTGGTCATGGCCTGGCGCTTCAGTCCCAGCATGAGCCAGAACCGCGCCAGCATGTAGTGAACACCTGATTTCATGATTGTCGCACTCTAACCCAAAACAAAGCCCGCCATGCGGCGGGCTTTGTCGTGAACGGTTGATAAGGATCAGGTGGCTTCGCTGACCACGGTGTCGCCGGTCAGATTCGGATAGCGCACGTGTTCGACGAGCTCCTGGATTTCCTTGCCGGGTGCCGGAGTGAGCAGGCTGACGACCACGATGGTCAGCATGCCGGCGGGCAGGCCGAATACCCCGGCGGATATCGGGTTCATGCCGAACCACAGGTATTCCGCGATCGGCTTGGTGACGCCGAGCAGGTCGCGCAGGAACGGGTAGGTCGTGGCCATGTAGTAGAAGCACACGCCCAGACCGACTGTCATGCCGGCTACTGCGCCGGCCCGGTTGGCCCGTTTCCAGAATACCCCCAGTACCAGCGCCGGGAAGAACGAGGACGCTGCCAGCGAGAACGCGGCGCCGACCAGGAACAGGATGTTGCCCGGTTTGAGCGAGGTGACGTAGGCGGCGATCAGCGCGACAACCAGCAGCAGGATTTTCGACACCGTGACGCGACGGGAAGTCGAGGCGGCGGGGTCGATCATCTTGTAGTAGACGTCGTGCGACAGCGCGTTGGCGATGGTCAGCAGCAGACCGTCGGCAGTGGACAGCGCCGCAGCCAGGCCGCCGGCCGCGACCAGGCCCGATACCACGTAGGGCAGGCCGGCGATTTCCGGGGTCATCAGCACGATCAGGTCACCGCCGATGACGATTTCCGCCAGCTGCACGATGCCGTCCTTGTTGATATCGACAATGCTGAGCAGACCCGGGTCGACGCTTGCCCAGGCTTTTGCCCAGGCGGGCAGGGAGGCGAACTGGGTG
The DNA here is from genome assembly GCA_038144955.1 of Burkholderiales bacterium. Classification (GTDB taxonomy): domain Bacteria; phylum Pseudomonadota; class Gammaproteobacteria; order Burkholderiales; family SG8-41. The sequence continues at coordinate 28,370 of JAYQOT010000018.1, forward strand.
CCGACCAGGCTTGAGTACACCTCGAACTTGGCCAGCACGGCAAGGCAGGGCGCCGTGAAGTAGAGCAGGAAGATGAAGAACAGCGACCAGAACACCGAGCGCCGTGCTTCGCGCACGCTGGGCGTCGTGTAGTAACGCATCAGGATGTGCGGCAATGCGGCCGTGCCGAACATCATGCAGAACACGATGCCGAGGAAGTTCAGGCGTGCTGTGTCGCGGGCTTTTTCATCCTTGCCCGGGAAAGGCGTGGCGTGGGGACGCGGGGGCGCAGAACGTGCAGCGAGTCCCTTGTCCTTGTTCCACTGGGCCTTGGCGGCATCGGCATCCTTGTAATAGCCCGCGAGCGCTTTTTCGGCAGCCTCAACCTGGTCTGCAGGCGCGTTCGCGGTTTTCAGATTGTTGAGATCCTGTTCCAGCTTGGCCTTGCCGTCGGCAAATGCCTTGGCCGGATCCTTCAGCGAAGCATTGGCGGTGTCGGCCTTGTCCTTGAATATCTTGCGGACTTCCTGTTCCTTGGCGTCGGCAGTGATTTTCTTCTCGAGTTCGGTGACTTTCTTCAGGGTCTGGCCGTAGGCCACCTGCGGAACCGGGCTGCCGGTATGTTCCAGACCCAGCCAGATCACCGGGGTCAGGTAGGCGATAATCAGGATGATGTACTGCGCGACCTGGGTCCAGGTCACCGCGCGCATGCCACCGAGGAATGAACACACCAGGATGCCGCCGAGACCGACGAATACCCCGACGCCGAACTCCAGGCCGGTGAAGCGGCTGGTGATCAGGCCGACGCCGTAGATCTGGGCGACCACGTAAACAAACGAGCAGAGGATCGCGGCGAACACCCCGATCGAGCGCGCGGCGTTGCCGCCGTAGCGGGCGCCGAGAAAGTCGGGAATGGTGAACTGGCCGAACTTGCGCAGGTAGGGCGCGAGGAACAGCGCGACCAGCACATAGCCGCCGGTCCATCCCATGACGAAAGCGAGGCCGTCAAAACCGGAGAGATACAGTGTTCCGGCCATGCCGATGAACGAGGCGGCGCTCATCCAGTCCGCGCCGGTGGCCATGCCGTTGAAGAAAGCGGGCACCCGTCGTCCGGCGACGTAATATTCCGAAACTTCCACCGTCCGGCTCATCACGCCGATCATCGCGTAAAGACCGATGGTGGCGACGAGGAAGGTGTAGCCGATGTACTTCCGCGGCAAGCCCATCTGCTCGGCAATGGCCAGCAGGATGATGAAGGCGATGAAACCGCCGGTATACAGCCCGTAATAGCGCTTGAGCTGCTGCGTGAAGCCTTTCTGACTGAAGGCGGCCTGGCTCATTTGTCTTCTCCCTCTTGTACGCCGTACTCATGGTCGAGCTTGTTCATGTAGCGGGCATAGATGCCGATGATCACCACGTAGATGATCAGCGAACCCTGTGCCGACATGTAAAAGCCCAGCGGGAAACCAAGGAAATTGATTTCGTTGAGTTCACGTGCATACCAGCCTTCGACGAAAGTGGCCACAAACCAGATGACCATCAAGATGGCGGTGATGACCAGATTCTTGCGCCAGTACTCCTGATGCTTTGCGCTCAGTTCCATGCAGCCTCCTTTGGACGATTGAATTACGTTGCTCTGTCCACGGGGATTCTTTGCTCCGTGTGACACGCAGTCGTGGCGAATCCTATGTGAAAACACTTACAGAATCCTGAAGGAAGCAAAACCATGAGCCTCTTGTCACGCATGTGACATAAGGTGCGGCACGAACTGCAGTGCCGTCAGAAGGGATTGGGGTATTTGATTTGGAAGAGAGAGCGGGAACTGATAGGTCTCGATTTTTGGCGATCCCGTCATCCCTCGCTTGCGCTTGGGACCGCCGCGCATGGCACGGCGTCCTGCGCGACACGCGCCGCGTGTCGCTGGTCGAACCTGCGGGTTCGTCCACACACCCTTGCGCCAAACAAAAACGGCCCACACACGGGCCGTTTTCATTTGGCGGAGAGGGCGGGATTCGAACCCGCGTTACGGGTTTCCCCGTAAACACGCTTTCCAGGCGTGCGACTTAAACCACTCATCCACCTCTCCGGAAGCCGCGGATTTTAACATGGCGGGCCGGCGGTTCCCGCGGCTTTTGCTCAGTTGAATATCTTGCCGAGGGCGCGGGCGATGGAATGGGCGATTTCGCCCTCCAGCGGAAACGACAGCATGCCCATCACCGAGTAACCCAGCAGCCACGGCATCAGGTAGAAGCGGATCATGAAAAAGAACCACGCCACGTAGAGCGGGATTACCGGCGGCACCAGGAAGCCGGGCGTGATGGGGGCGAACAGCTTCAACAGCGGGTTGGTGGCGCGGACGAAGAACTTCATGAAAAAGAAGCTGCTGTTTTCCGGCAGGAAGATGTTCATCCCGAAACGCCCGATCAGCGTCCACATGACCATGCCCAGCAGGTAGTCGATGACGATGACCCAGATCGGAAAGGCTTCAGGCATGCAATGTTCTCCGGAAAGTTTTCATTTTAATTCAGGTGCGGCAGGCAAAAAAAAGCCGGGGCGGATCGCCGCCCCGGCGAGTTGGGTTGTTGCCGGATCAGTGGGTCGATCCGAGCACCGTTTCGCCTTTCGGGATACGGATTTCGTCGACCATGTCCTGCGTGGCCTTGTCCGGCGGCGGGGTCATCAGTGTGACCACGACCATGGCGATCAGGCTGGCGCCCGCGCCGATGATGCCGAAGCGCAGGTCGTCGATGCCGATCCAGGGCTTCATGCCGCCCCATTTGACCATGTAGAGGTACCAGGTGCCGACCCCGAGTCCGACCAGCATGCCGGCGATCGCGCCCTGCTTGTTGGCGCGCTTCCACCAGATACCGAGGACCAGCGGGAAGAACAGCCCGGACATTGCGAAGTCAAAGGCCCATGCCACAGCACCCAGGATGTTGGTCAGCCGCAAACTGGCTACCGCTGCGGCTGCGGCGCCGATGGCAACCAGCAGCACGCGGGCAACGATCAGCCGGTGCTTCACGTCGGCTTTCGGGTCGATCATCTTGTAGTAGATGTCGTGGGACAGCGCATTTGCGATCGCCAGCAGCAGACCGTCGGCAGTGGACATCGCCGCCGCCATGCCGCCCGCGGCGACCAGACCCGATATGACATAGGGCAGGCCCGCGATCTCCGGAGTCGCCAGCACGACGATGTCGCCGCGCATGAAGAACTCGTTGATCTGGACTATGCCGTCGCCGTTGGAGTCGATCACCTTGAGGAAGCCCACGCTGCTCCATTTCTGCACCCACTCCAGGGCATTCACCTGAGCCACGGATTTGCCGATGACGCTGGTGGCAAGACCCGGATCCAGCACCTGCAGCTTGGTAAAGGTCGCCAGCGCGGGTGCGGTGAAGTAGAGCAGGAAGATGAAGAACAGCGACCAGGCCACTGACCGGCGCGCATCACGCACCGAAGGCGTGGTGAAGTAGCGCATCAGGATGTGCGGCAGGGAAGCAGTGCCGATCATCATGCAGGCGACCAGGGTCACGAAACGGACCGAACCGACGAAGGTGTCGGGCGGCGCGTTGTGCTTGTTCACCAGCGCACTCATGCCGGCAACTGCCTCGGCGGGTTTGAGTACGCCGACCTGGTGCATGATCTCCAGCTCCGCGATCTTGGCCACTGCATCGCCGTAGACCAACTGCGGAATCAGGCCGAAGCCCTGCTTGTTGGACATCCAGATCACCGGTACGAGGTAGGCGATGATCAGCACGATGTACTGGGCCACCTGCGTCCAGGTCACCGCGCGCATGCCGCCGAGCATGGAGCACAGCAATATGCCGGCCAGGCCCAGCCACACGCCAACGCCGAACGGAATCAGCAGGGCGCGGGAAGCGATGGTGCCTGTGGCGTTGATCTGCGCCGTCACATAGGTGAACGATGCAATTACCAGCACCAGAACGCCGCAGAGCCGCGCGAAGTTGCCGCCGTAACGCGTGCCGATGAAGTCAGGCACGGTATAGCAGCCGAACTTGCGCAGGTACGGGGCCATCAGCACAGCCACCAGCACGTAGCCACCGGTCCAGCCCACCACGAAGGCGAGGTAGGGGTGGCCGCCCATGTAGATGCCGCCGGCCATCGCCACGAACGAGGCGCCGGACATCCAGTCCGCCGCTGTTGCCATGCCGTTGAACACGGTAGGCACCTGTCGTCCGGCCACGTAATAAGCGTCCAGTTGCATCGTCCGTGACAGCCAGCCAATCAACGCGTAGATCGCGATGGTGAAGCCGACGAACATCAGTCCGATGGTGTCTTCCTTGACGCCTGCCGATTCAGCTATGGCCATCAAGCCGACGAACAGGACGAACCCGCCCGTGTAGAGGCCGTAGATCTTCGGCAGGTTGTCGATGAAGGATCCTTGCATTCTGAAAAAGGACATGGTCATTTCCTCCTTATTGTTCTTCGGCCATGCCGCATTCGCGGTCAATCTTCTCCTGCTGCTTGGAGAAGATGAACAGCTGGATCACGAATGCGAGCAGCGATCCCTGCGCGGCCATGTAGAAGCCGAGCGGGAAATGCATGATCGAAATCTTGTTGAGGGTAGGAGCGATCCAGTGGACCACGTAGGAGAATATGAACCAGATGATCATGTGGATGATCATCAGGTTCCTTGTCCTGTTCCAGTGAACTTCTTTTTGGTTTGTATCAGTGCTCATTGATGCACTCCTCCTTGGTTGCCGATTGAAATTGGAATGGTTGGTGTGTGTGCCGAATGTCCGGAGGCGCGACGGCAGCGCTTCCCAACATCGTTGAAAAATGCGATTCTGCGGACCCCATGATCTGGCGACTGCAATGACCCGTCCTGAAAGAGAAAAAGAGTCGAAACGAACCCCGGCAGGCTTGTGGCGTGCGCTGGTGACTTACCTTGGTGCGCTGGGCAGGCGCCGCGAGACGATCGTTGCCGATCTTGCTGGGCTCGAAAAATTCATCAATACGCGCTCCGCACATGTGGCGCAGACCGCGCTGTATGGCTACCTGCGCACCCGCGCCGGAACACGGTTTCCCGAACTGTTTTCCGATGACAGGTTCGTGGAGTCGATCAATATTGCCAAGTGGCAGGTCTGGCTTGCCTGCGTGTCGGATCTGGCCGTGCATTCCGGCCTGATGTTGCGCAGGGAAGGGGCGGCTGCACCGGTGGTGGCGCGGCTGATTCAGCGGGTCGTGGAAAGCATTCTGACGGACACCGGAGTGCCGCAGGATGCCGGCACCGAATTCGTTGCCGGAGTTGAGCGCGTACGTTCGCGCATTCTGCTCTGTGAATGGAACATCCCTGATGACGACGAGGCGGCTTTTGCGCAGAGTCCGGCGGCACTGGTTCAATGGGCGCCGGTTACCGACGACCTGAAGGAGCTTGACGAAGAAATCGTCATCAATTCGGTGCGTTTTCGCTGGCATGAGGTGCGGCGCGATTTGAAGTCGGGATTGCGCGCGGAAAGCCTTCTGGCTGAAGGCTGCTTCACGATTCATGACAAGGGGAGCGCACATGACGCCGCCAGCCGATGAGCCTGTGGTGATGGCTGTGGCTTGCAAGACGTTACTGCCCTTCAGGCCAGAGGCTTGCTGCCAAGCCGATGGCGACAATACTGTGTTGCATACGTCCGTTGTTTGCGACGTTTCGCATGCACTCCTCCTCGGTCCTACAGCGTGACGCTTAGTTTCGTATCACTTCTGCTGACACTTGTTAATTATCATCAACTTTCTGTTTTTAGTAAAAAAATCTTACAAAATCCTGAATGCAGCCCCTAGAATGAAGGTAGTAGTTATGGCGTGATCTCTTGATGGCGCCAATAATATTAATAAAAACAACAAGTTGTGATTAAGGTGGAGGCGCAGCAGTGCGCATTTTGATCAGCGAGGACGACGCAACATTGGCCGAGGCTCTGCGCTTTGCGCTGACCCAATCCGGATTTACCGTGGATTGGGTGTCAAACGGGCTGGCAGCTGATGAAGCGCTGAAAAATTCCGGTTTCGGACTGCTGATACTCGACCTGGGTTTGCCCAAACTCGACGGCCTTGAAGTTCTGCGTCGCTTGCGTCGTCGCAAAGATACGTTGCCCGTGCTGATACTTTCGGGGCGGGAACAACCGGAAGAAAAAGTCGAAGGACTGGATCTGGGGGCGGATGATTACATCGTCAAACCCTTCAGCCTCAATGAACTTCAGGCGCGGGTGCGTGCATTGCTGCGCCGGGGGCAGGGGACAGCCACGCCTATGCTCAATTACGGTGAACTCAGCTTCGATCCGATCGGCCGGACCGCGAGTGTCGACGGCAGTCCGTTGGCGCTATCCATGCACGAGATTGGCGTGCTCGAAGTGCTGATCCGCCGGTTTGGACGGGTCGTCAGCAAGGAACAGCTGGTCGAACAGGTCTACAGTTATGACCAGGAAGTGAGTCATAACGCGATTGAGGTCTATGTGCACCGGTTGCGCAAGAAAATCGGCAATACCGGGCTGATGGTGCGCACGCTTTACGGACGCGGTTACGCACTGGATTACGCCGAGAACTGAAAACGGCCTTTGGTCTTTTCAGGGTGTGGCCGGCATTCCTGCTCCGAGCAGGCTGCGTACGGTGCCCATCAACTCGCGGGTCGAAAAGGGCTTGGTCAGGTAAGCGTCTGCACCCAGGCTCATGCCACGGGCAATTTCGTTTTCGCGGCCGCGTGCAGTGAGCATCAGGATTCGTGTTTTTTTCAGTGCGGGATCGACCCTGATGCGCCGGCATAGTTCAAATCCGTCCATCAGCGGCAACATCACGTCGAGCAGCACCATGTCGGGGGGCTGCTGCGCGATCATCTGCAGCGCCGTGGTGCCGTCCCTGGCGCAGGCTACCGCACAACCTTCCTTCCGCAGGAGAAATTCCAGCGACAGGGCTATGCTTTCTTCGTCCTCCACGATCAGCACGCTTTTCTGCATGGGGGTCAAGCGGCGAGTGCCGCACCGCCTATCCGCTGTAACGGGAGGGTAAAGCAAAAGCGCGATCCCAGCTCCGGTGTGCTGTCGACCCAGAGCCGGCCGCCGAAGTGCTCGATGATTTCCCGGGAGATCGCCAGGCCGAGTCCGCTGCCCTTGGGCTTGCCTGCAGGCATGTCGCTGACCTGGCGGAATTTTTCGAAAATGATGGCCTGGTCTGCCGGGCTGATGCCTATGCCGTTGTCACTGACTTCTATCTGCAAAGCTTCAGAGCGATGTTCAAGGGTGATGCAAACGCGGCTGTCGGGTTTTTCGCAGAAGTTGGCGGCGTTGGACAGCAGGTTGAGCACCACCTGCATGACGCGGTCGCGATCGGCAGTGACGGGGGGGGTGATTTCCGGCAGCTGGAGCTCAAGCCGGATATTGCGTTCCTTGTAGATCTGGCTGAGAGCGGTGGCGGCTTCCTCGATGACTTCGCGCATGTCCATTTCGCTGGGATTCCAGTCTGCCGCACCGGATTCAAGTTTGGCCAGATCGAGCACCTGGTTGATCAGCCTCGTCAGCCGCTCCGATTCGCGGGTGATGATTCCCAGAAACTTGCCGCGCTGTGCCTGGTCCAGTTGCGGATTGTCGCTGAGGATTTCGGAAAAGGCGCGTATCGAGGTTAGCGGAGTGCGCAGTTCATGGGTCACGGTCGAGATGAAGTCATCCTTCAGCCGGTCCAGTTCCTGCAGCCTCTGGTTGGCCTTGCGCAGTTCATCAGTCGCTGACTGGAGTTCGCGGGATTTTTCTTCCAGCTGACGGCTGTAGGCGAGGGCCTGGGAGGCCTCGTCGATGATGGCCATGACTTCGTCGAGGGCCAACGGTTCCTCATCGACGACCGAGGCCACCATGTCACGCGCTGAGGCACTGCCGATGGCACCGGCAATCTGTGATTCGACGTAATGCACCAGCACGGCGTTGGCAGTGAGTTTCTCGATTTGCTGTATCCCCTGGCTGCGGGCATAGGCTGCAAAGGCTTCGTGTGCCCGCTCCGGACCGATGAAGCGTCCAAGCAGAGTCTGCAGGTCGATGACGGTTGCGCTGCCGCGCCAGAATCGTGAGCCGCTGCCGGCGGCCACGTAGCGCAGGACGTCCACAAACAGGTTGGCCTGTCCGTGTTCGGTGGCCGTGGGACGGCGCCACAAAGATATTGTGACGTAAAGGCCGATGTTGGCGATCATGCTCCAGAACAGGCAGTGGCTGATGTCGTCGAGGTCCTGTAATCCGAACAACTGTTGCGGCTTGAGCAGGTCGATTCCGAAAATACCCTCGGTGAGAAACGTGATCGGCAGCCAGCCCGATTTGGCGAACGAGGGCAGCAACAGCGTGTACAGCCAGACCAGGAAACCTGCAGTCAGCCCCCACAGTGCACCCAGCCGGGTGCCGCCTTTCCAGAACAGTCCGCCGAGCATCGCCGGTGCGAACTGGGCCACAGCGGAAAACGAGATCAGGCCGATCGAGACCAGTGCGTAGGCTTCGCCGGCGAGGTAGAAAAAGCCGTAGCCCAGGGCGAGCACGACGATGATCGCGCCGCGTCGTATGCCCAGCAGCAGTCCTGACAGGTCGCGGCGTTCGGTGAGACGCAGATATTTCCACCGCAGCAGTATCGGCATCACCAGGTCGTTGCAGACCATCGTTGACAGTGCGATGGTTTCGACGATGACCATGCCCGTTGCCGCGGACAGCCCCCCGATGAAGGCCAGCAGGGCCAGCCAGGTGACGCGTTCAGTCATCGGCAGGGTGAGCACGAAGGTGTCGGCATCGACAGTGCCAGCGGGGAAGTGCATCAGTCCGCCGAGCGCGATGGGCAGCACGAAGATGTTGATCGCCAGCAGGTAGAGGGGGAACAGCCAGATCGCCTTGTTGAGATGACGTTCATCCACGTTTTCCACCACCGCCACCTGGAATTGCCGCGGCAGCAGGATGATCGCCAGCATGGACAGCACGGTCAGCGACAGCCAGTTGGTGTAGTTTCCGGCGGCGCCGCCCTGGTTGAGCAGCGCATTGAATTCCGGCAGAGCGGCAGCCTTGCGGAAAACATCCGAAAACCCGTCGTACATGCCGTAGGTCACGAAACAACCGACTGCAATGAAGGCCACGAGCTTGACCACGGATTCAAAGGCGATTGCGGCAACCAGGCCTTCGTGGCGCTCTGTGGCATCCAGATGCCTGGTGCCGAAGAGGATGGTGAAGGCGGCCAGCAGCATGGCGATGTAGAAGGTATTGTCGTGCAGGAACGGCAGGTCGCTGAAACTGTCAATAACCAGTGCTTCGGTGGGGTACTGGAGGATGATGGAAAAGCTGGCTGATATCGCTTTCAGTTGCAGGGCGATGTAGGGAACGATGCCCAGCACGGCAATGATGGTGACCAGTCCGCCGAGCAGATGGCTCTTGCCGTAGCGTGAGGCGATGAAGTCGGCAATCGAAGTGATGCGGTGAGCCTTGCTGATGCGGATCAGCTTGAGCAGCACATACCACCACAGCGCTGCCATCAGTGTCGGGCCGAGGTAGATCGGCAGAAAGCCGATGCCGCTGGTTGCGGCACGGCCCACACTTCCGTAAAAAGTCCAGGAGGTGCAGTAGACCGCCAGCGACAGCGTGTAAATGTAGGGATTGGCAATGATGCTGCGGCCGGCGTCGGCCCGCTTGTCACCGTAATAGGCGAGCGCGAATAGCAGGCCTACATAGCCGAACGACAAAACCACGATCAACGCCCCGGTGATCATGGCATCAGGTGTCGGTGCGTTCGATGATCAGTGCCATCAGGCCGATCAGCGCGATCCACGCCGTGAACAGGTAAAGGTAGAGTAGGGGAATGCCCAGCACCCGTTCGCTGCCCGCAAACAATGCCAGCAGGGGGTAGTTGAAGAGCAGTGCGCCGAGCAGGAACAGCGCCACCAGGCGCTGTCCCTTGAGCACGGGTTTGATCATGTTACCGGTTCAGCAGAGGTGTGGGCCGTTCCGGATGGAAGCACACAGGATCAGTTCTGGGTTTTCTTGAGCTGGTCCAGAATGGCCGGGTTTTCGAGAGTCGATACGTCCTGGGTGATGTCTTCTCCCTTGGCGATCGATCTCAGAAGCCGGCGCATGATCTTTCCGGACCGCGTTTTGGGCAGGTTGTCGCCGAAACGGATGTCCTTGGGTTTGGCGATGGGGCCGATTTCCTTGCCCACCCAATCCTGCAGTTCCTTGATGAATTTCTTGGCGCCGACGCCTACACGGCGCGCCTGCTTGAGCACGACGAAGGCGACCACGGCCTCGCCGGTCAGATCATCCGGGCGGCCCACCACGGCGGCTTCGGCAACCAGCGCGGTGTTGGCGACCAGCGCCGATTCGATTTCCATGGTGCCGAGGCGATGGCCGGAGACGTTAAGCACGTCGTCGATGCGGCCCATGATGCGGATGTATCCGTCTTCGTCGTAGGTCGCGCCGTCACCTGCAAGGTAGTACTTGCCTTTGAAATCCTCGGGGAAATAGGTTTTCTTGAAGCGATCCGGATCACCCCAGATGGTGCGCAGCATCGACGGCCAGGGTTTCTTGATGACCAGGATGCCGCCCTTGCCCTTGCCGACCGACTGGCCGGTTTCATCGACGATGTCGGCCATCACGCCCGGCAGAGGCAGCGTTGCTGAACCGGGTTTGGTGGGTGTCGCGCCGGGCAGCGGGGTGATCATGTGTCCGCCGGTTTCGGTTTGCCACCAGGTATCGACGATGGGGCAGCGGCCGCCGCCGACCGTTTCGTGGTACCACATCCAGGCTTCGGGGTTGATTGGTTCCCCTACGGTGCCGAGGATGCGCAGACTCGACAGATCGTATTTTTTCGGCAAGTCGCCGCCGGCCTTGATCAGCGAACGAATTGCGGTGGGCGCGGTATAGAACACCGTGACCTTGTGGTCCTGGATCATTTTCCAGAAACGTCCGGCGTCAGGGTAGGTGGGGACGCCTTCGAACACCACTTCGGTGCCGCCGCAGGCCAGCGGGCCGTAGCAGACGTAGGAATGACCGGTAACCCAGCCCACGTCCGCCGTGCACCAGAAAATGTCATTCGGCTTGTGGTCGAATGTCCATTTCATCGTCAGGATGGTCCACAGCAGGTAGCCTCCGGTGGAATGCTGGATACCCTTGGGTTTGCCGGTGGAGCCCGAGGTGTAGAGGATGAACAGCGGATGTTCGGCATCCACCCATTCCGGCTCGCAGGTTGCAGGCTGGCCCTTGACCAGATCGTGCATCCAGACATCCGTCTTGGAATTCCAGTTGACCTTGCCGCCGGTCCGCTTGTAGACCACCACCGTTTTGATCGAATCACAGCCACCAAGAGCGATGGCGTCGTCGACGGCGGGTTTCAGTGCGATCGCGCGGCCGCCGCGCATCTGCTCGTCAGCCGTAAGCACTGCGACGGCGCCGGCGTCTATGATCCTTTCCTGCAGGCTTTTCGCCGAAAATCCACCGAATACCACGGAGTGGATGGCGCCGATGCGCGCGCACGCCTGCATGGCGACGATGGCTTCGATCGACATCGGCATGTAAATGATGACGCGATCGCCTTTCTTGATGTTGCGCGATTTCAGGCCGTTGGCGAGGGCGCAGGTGCGTTCGTAGAGTTCCTTGTAACTGGCGCGGGTAATCTTGCCGTCATCGGCTTCGAAGATAACCGCGGTTTTTTCGGGCTGGGTCTTGAGGTGACGATCAAGGCAGTTGTAGGAGGCATTCAGCGTGCCATCGGCGAACCAGCGGAAAAACGGCGCCTTGGACTCATCCAGTGTCTGAGTGAACGGCTTTTTCCAAAGTACGTGTTCACGCGCGAGTTTTGCCCAGAAGCCGGCGTAATCCTTTTCGGCTTCGGAGTAGAGCGCACGATAGGCGTCCATCCCGGAAATGTTGGCTTGTTTCACCAACGCCGGGTTGGGCGGGAAGACGCGGTTTTCGTGAAGGACGGATTCGATGGTGCCTGCTGCTGGGGTAGACATGTGACTCCTCCGGTGTCTGGGATTCTGTATTTCTGGGCCAAACCGGTTCTGTTTGGCAATGGCGGCAATGCGCCGGGGTTTTTGCTGTATCTGGCCGTATAAAATCACTATCATTGCCGCTTGTAAAGCACGTGGACGCGGTTCGCCGTGGCAGAGGATCGGATTCACGTGCATACTTACGACTTTCTTACTGTCTTACGGCGGGCCTCCCCGCATCGCATGGTAGTGAACCTGGTCAGGTCCGGAAGGAAGCAGCCACAGCTATTCTCTGCGAGTGCCGGGGGTTAGGCTCGCCACCCAATTCTAGATATGGGCGGTTGAGATCGCCCTGAGGTGTTGTGCCAATAAAAAAAATAATGCGCCTGATGGCGGGCGTGGCTGTAATGGCTGTTTTTTCGCCACCGACATTTGCACTTGATGGCCTCTCGGTGGACGCGGGGCATGCCACCCATACGGACATGATCCGGTTGTCCGGCCAATGGAACTGGAGCCGACGCTGGCTGCAGAACGGAACCGGTTACCTGGGCGCCTACTGGGATGCCGGATTCGCACAATGGGATCGCAAGGTCGCACTTGGTCAGCACAATGACCTGATGGAGATCGGCTTGACGCCGGTATTCCGCCTTCAACCGGCAGGGACGAAGGGTATTTATTTCGAGGGCGGGATCTGACTGCATCTGCTGTCCTCCACCCATCTTGGCAACAAACGCTTCAGTTCCGCTCTGCAGTTCGGCGACCACCTGGGCTTTGGTTACCGTTTCGGCAGGGATGGCGTCGACATAGGTTATCGCTTTCGCCATCTCTCGAACGGTGGCATTAAAAAGCCCAATGACGGTATCGATTACCAGGAAATCCGTTTGCAATACTGGTTTCGCTAGTGTTTCTGCAGACAGCTTCTTTGCGGCTAGAATAGCGCCTTGAAAACGCCATTTTCCAGTTTCATTTTTGTATCGCCGTGACCCAGGTCCTTGCCCGCAAGTGGCGCCCCCGCAATTTTGCCGAGCTCGTCGGACAGGAGCATGTTGTCCGCGCGCTGACCAACGC
>JAYQOT010000019.1:0-38397 GCA_038144955.1 Burkholderiales bacterium
TCGCTTGCCGCTCATAACACCTCCTGTTAGCCTCAAGTTTAAGGCTCAGAGGTGTCTATCAAACCGGGGGCGATTCAGACCGTGATCCTCAGAGGGAATTTTTATCTACAGTGTGAAGCATGAAAATGTTCGGTATTACCAATTGCGACACTGTGAAGAGAGCGCGGGCATGGTTTTCCAGTCAGGGTATTGCGTGTGATTTTCACGACTACAAGAGCTCAGGCATCGATCGTGTGCATCTTGAAAAATGGTGTCGCCAGCTGGGTTGGGAGAAAGTAATCAACCGTGCCGGGATGACATTCCGCAAGCTACCCGAATCGAAAAAGGCTGACCTCAATCAGGCAAAAGCCATCATGCTGATGCTGGAACGGCCCGGAATGATCAAGCGCCCAATCGTAGAATTCGGTGATCGCTGTTGCGCCGGGTTTTCCGAACAGGCTTACCGCGATGCTTTTGGCGCGAAAGGGGGCTGAGAGTTCGCAACATGAATGCAGAAAACTTCATGCAGGAAGCGCTACGGTTGGCTGTGACGGCTGCTGCTGCAGGCGAGGTTCCGGTGGGGGCGGTGGTGGTCAAGGACGGCGCCATCATCGGCCGGGGCTACAACCAGCCGATCAGCGGTTCCGATCCGACCGCCCACGCCGAAATCATGGCCCTGCGCGAGGCAGCTCAGGCCACGGGCAATTACCGGCTGGTCGATTGCGACCTGTATGCGACGCTGGAACCCTGCGTCATGTGCAGCGGGGCGATCATGCATGCGCGCATCCGGCGCTTGGTTTTCGGCGCCCAGGATCCCAAAACCGGGGCCTGCGGCAGCGCCATCGATCTTTTCGCACAGTCGCATCTGAACCATCATGCCGAGGTCAGCGGCGGTTTTATGGCTGCTGAATCAGTGGCTTTGTTGCAGGATTTCTTCGCACAACGGCGCAGCAAAAGTTGAATATCAGCATTAATATAAGCACTCAAGTACTTGATTTAATTGATAATCAAGGAATTCTTGCTCGCCGTTATCCGGTCTCCACAGCGCGTAACGGTACGGGTCAGAAAAACGGCAGCCAGTGCACTCCGTTGGGGCGCCATATTGTGCGCGCCAGGATCGGTGCCGGGGCCGCGGAAAACACGGTTTTTGTCGGGAGGCGGCCTACCGGAGAGCGTTACACCCCGGAATTGGCTGCGAAATACCCCGGCAGGGACTGGATTCTGACCCGGATCCTCTGGCTTTCGGGATGTGAAGCCGGTTTCAACCGGCTGGGCGATGTGGATACCATGCGCCGCTATATCTATATCCATGGCTGCCCCGACAGCGTGCCGATGGGGGTGCCCGGTTCGCATGGCTGCATCCGCATGCGCAATGCCGATGTCATCGAGCTGTTTGAGCAGGTTCCGGTCGGAATCCGCGTAGAAATCAGCAAATAATCCATGTTGCAGGTCATGCTGCGCCATGCTGCACGCGGCGCATCAAGCCAGAGTTTTGTATAAAATCCCCATTGTTTTTTGATATTTATTAAATTAAAACAATAACTTAATAAATACTTTCATTTCAATTGTGCATTGCGAAAAAATGGGATAAATTGTGCGGCGCAAATGCCGTAATCGCTTGATCACACACATAGAAAGGCGACGCATGCGACTCAAAGACAAGGTGACCATCATTACCGGCGCTGGCCGGGGTATCGGGCAGGCGACAGCCCTGAAATTTGCCCGCGAAGGCGCCAAGGTCATGGTTTGCGACATCAAGCAGGAATGGATCGACGAAACCGTCGCCAAATGCCGCGAAGCCGGTGGTGAAGCCATCGGCAAGATTGCCGATGTGCGAGACATGAAATCATTGGAAGCCATGGTCAAGGCCACCGTCGATCAGTGGGGTCGGGTGGACTGCCTGGTCAACAACGCCGGCATCGTCTCCGACGCGCAACTGAAAAACATGACCGAAGACCAGTTCGACAACGTCATCGAGATCAACCTCAAGGGCGTCTACAACTGTACCCGTGCGGTGGTCAACAAGATGCTCGAGCAGCAATCGGGCGTGATCCTCAATGCTTCGTCGATCGTAGGTCTCTACGGCAATTTCGGCCAGACCAATTACGCCGCCAGCAAATTCGGCGTAATCGGCATGGTCAAGACCTGGGCCCGCGAACTCGGCCGCAAGGGCATCCGTGCCAATGCAGTGTGCCCCGGGTTCATTGCTACCACGATCCTTGGCTCGATTCCGGAGAAAGTCATCCACGCACTGGAAGACCGCGTACCGATGGGGCGCCTGGGCCAACCCGAGGAAATCGCCAACACTTTTGCATTTCTGGCATCTGACGAAGCCAGCTACATCAACGGCGCCGTGATTGAAGTCAGCGGCGGTCTGACCATCTAGAAATTCACCGCCCCGCGAACAGTTCTGCAATCGCGGACTGTTCCGGGCGCGCGACGCCTGCTTCGGTGATCAATCCGGTCACCAGCTCCGCGGGCGTGACATCAAAAACGGGATTGGCAATGCGGGTGCCCTGCGGTGCCCAGCGCATGGTGCCGTAACCGGCCACTTCATCCGCTGAACGCTCCTCGATGGGAATGGGGTTGCCCGACGGCAATGCGCGGTCTATCGTCGATAGCGGGCAGGCGACATAGAACGGTATGCCGTGGCGTTTCGCGAGCACTGCCATCATGTAAGTTCCGATCTTGTTGGCGACATCGCCGTTTGCGGCAACCCGGTCGGCGCCGACGATTACCGCGTCGATTTTGCGTTTTCCCATCAGGTATCCCGCGGCGCTGTCGGCGATCAGCGTAACCGGAATGCCGTCCTGCTGCAGTTCCCACACGGTGAGCCTGGCACCCTGCAGAAAGGGGCGGGTCTCGTTGGCAATGACTTCGATTTTCTTGCCGGCCATGACTGCCGAGCGGATCACGCCCAGCGCAGTGCCGTGACCGGCAGTGGCCAGCGCGCCGGCGTTGCAGTGGGTCATTACGCAGGCGACATCGGGCAGCAAGGCCGCGCCGTGGGTGCCCAGAGCGCGGTTGATGCGCACATCCTCCGCTGCGATCGCAGCTGCGGCTTCGCGCAGGGCGGCAGCGCAGGCACGACTGTCACGCTCTTTCATCAAGTCCAGCGTTTCCTGCATCCGGTCCAGCGCCCACTTCAGGTTGACCGCAGTGGGGCGGCTTTGCGCGAGCAGGGTGAATGCGGATGTCAGCGCAGCATCGAATGCCTTGCGCGCTGCGCCGGCGAAATGCAGCGCTTCGAGTGCGATGCCGCAGGCTGCGGCACAGCCTATGGCCGGTGCGCCGCGCACTACCAGGTCACTGATCGCGGTTGCGACGTCTGCGGCACGCTGATAGCGCAGATAGATGTTTTGCGCGGGTAGTGCGCGCTGGTCGAGCAGTTCCAGGGTGTCTCCGCTCCAGCGCAGAGTGTGAAAGGCGGCCATGATTTTTCGATTATAAGGGTGAAGCTGCTGCAGCTGCCAGCACCCGCTGCTCGAAGCCGCCGTATTCGAGCTCGGCGCGCGCGATGTCCTGCTCACCGGCGGAACGATAGGCGCCGTGCGCACTGGCACGGCTGATGATGGCGATGTCGTGTTGATAGATTTCCGCAGCAACCCCGGCGTAGTGCGCATTGACGCCCAAGGCGCAGAGGCCGAAGGCTGGATGTAGAACGATGCGTGGCGCGGCATCGATGCGATCTGAAGCAGCAACGCCCAGCGTGCGTTCAAGATAGGTACGGTATTCGTCGGCAAAGCGCTTGATGTTCTCGCCTATCATGGGGTGTCGTTTGGTAAACACGGCATGCTGCGGCGTCGGCGGCCCCTGCAGGGCGATGGTTTCCAGATCGGGGCGCTGTGCGAAAGCCAGTGTTTCCGTCGTGCATACCAGTTGCATCGCCAGAGGAAAACCGGAGATCACAGAGGCCTGCATACGCAGCCGCTCCGCGAGCTCGGTATCGGGTTTGCGCATTTCAGCGACAGGCAGATCCCACGCGTTGCTTTGCCGCAGATGCTGTTCAGCCAGGCTCACCAGCCGCATCAGGTTGTCGTAGGATGCGCGCGCGGTGGCGCCGAAAGCCACCACGCCGTGGAATGCGAGGATCAGGCCGATGGTCTTTGCAGTGGCCTGTTGCTCGAACACTGCCTTGCAGGTGCGCGCCAGCGCAATGCCTGAATGCCGGTAGGGGACCACGGGTGCCAGTTCGCCGAACACCTCGTTGCATACGGCATCGCAGTCGGCGACATTGGCGACGGCGAGCACGGCGTCGGCATGGGTGTGCTCGATAAAATCAAAGGGCAGTGCCGCGTGCAGAAAAGTCTCGATCGAGGGTTTGGGCGCGGCGGCATCGAGCTTACAGGCGCTGACCCGGTCCATCAGCGCAGCGTCGGGCAGGGTGCTGTCGGCCAGCAGCGCTTGCAAGCGCGGCAGATCCATTGCGGTGAAATCCTGCTCGTTGACCCGGGCGAGGTCGGTGCCGGTGCCTTTGACATGGAGCACCGGTCCCTGCTTCAGTGAAGTATTGCCGCCACCCTGCAGTACGAGGTCGCGGTCGCTGCCGATCAGGCGGGAAGTATGGGCCCGCAGTGCCAGCGCCGAAGTGCAGCGTTGCGCGGCGGCATCATTCCATCTACTGGGCACGGTGGCTTTCCCTTTCCTGCGGGGTTGGTGGATGGCTGATTATAATTTGCAGGAATGGGCGATAACCGAAAATTCTGGGTGCGTGAAGCCACATGGAGTACCGACTGCACGGCGTTGCAGGATTTGCGCTACCGCGTGTTTGTGATCGAGCAGAAAGTGCCCGTGGAACTGGAATGGGACGATGCCGATGCAACTTGCCTGCACGCACTGGCGCTGGATGAGTCGGCGACGCCGGTGGGCA
The DNA here is from genome assembly GCA_038144955.1 of Burkholderiales bacterium. Lineage (GTDB taxonomy): Bacteria > Pseudomonadota > Gammaproteobacteria > Burkholderiales > SG8-41. The sequence goes on from JAYQOT010000019.1 coordinate 4,850, forward strand.
CCGGCCGCCTGCTGGCCGAAGGCCAGATCGGGCGCATGGCGGTGCTGCCGCAGTGGCGGCGTTGCGGCGTCGGCGGCGCGATTTTGGATTTCCTGCTCGCTTGTGCGCAGGGGCAGAATCTCCCGGTCTTTCTCAATGCCCAGACTCATGCCCTGGGCTTCTACGAACGTCACGGGTTTGTAGCCGAAGGGGATGTCTTCATGGACGCCGGCATCCCGCACCGGCGGATGACGCTCAGCCGTTGAGCGTGGCTGCAGCCTGCTGCAGGCGGAAGGCGCGTGCATCTTCACCCAGCGCGGCACCGCCCGGCCCAAAACGTTTTTCGTGAAAAAACACGTCGCCGGAGGCGTGCACCAGCAGCACGGTGGAAGTGCGCGTGCCGTAATGATCACCGGTGATGAACGCGGGTGACAGTTCGCGTTCACGCTGTCGCGGAATGCCGGTATCGGGCAGCGCGGGGTCGGCGGCGATGCCGCGATCGGCGAGCATGGCGAACAGTCCGGCGCTGATCGCATCGGGATCGTCGAGCTCGCGTGTCGCGTCCATCACTGCAATGCCCTGTTGGACTTTGGGCCAAGGCGTGTCGAGCAGATGATTGCTCAGGCCGTGTACGCCTGCAGCTATCGGCGAGATTTTGCCGTTCTGGTTTGAATGAAAACCGAGTGCCGAGAGATCGCCGGCGATCATGCTGTAGGGGTTGTATTCGCCGTCGCGCCGGGCGACATCCTGAAAAAATGTTCCGCCGTCCTCGCTCGATGACAAAAACGCACTGACCAGTTCGCCGCGCGAGCGCGGCGCGGCGGGGCCGGGCGGTCCGGCGCGGAAATTGGTAATCGCGGCAAAACGGCCGTTACGGTGCAGTGCCATCCAGGTGCCGCCTTTTTCGAGGTCACGGCCGCCGTAGATCTCGGGTTGATCGTCCCAGAAGGCAGCCGGGGCTGCCGGACGCTTGTAATGCTCGTCGCGGTTGGCGGCGACCACCAGCGGAAAATGGCGATGGGCGCGGAAGCTGAACAGGATCAGGCACATGGGGCGTTTAACTGAAACATTCGGTGTGGCGGCCGCTGCCCGGCTGCAGCGTGGTGAGGATGCCGGAAGCAGCCACGGCCTCGGCCAGCGCCCATTCGAACTGTGCTTCGTCGCTCACACCTTCGTAGATTTCCATCCACAGCAGCGGTTCGCTGCGTTTCTTCAGCAGACGCCCCCGAATGCCGGTGGCCTGGTGCACGGCGCTGAACAAGGCTTGCGCAGCTGCGGTGCAGGCGGAGGTCTTGTCGGCATCGACGCGATAGTAGATGTAATACGACCATGCCATGTCAGGCCACCTTGTAGGGCAGGTTGGTGATTTGCAGTACCGCGCCCTGCAGGGAATGCAGGTGCACCGCTTCCGTTTCGCCGATACGCAGCACCGCCAGCACTTCGCTGCCGCTGCCGGAATGCGTGGCGGCGACGATCATCCCGCACGACTGGTCGCCGAGGCTGGCGCTATAGAGTTTGTCGCCGGCCTGCGCGGCGGCATCGGCATGGGCGCGGAACATGCGTTGCTTTAGCCGTCCGAGGTAATGGGTGCGGGCGACGATTTCCTGCCCGGGATAACAACCCTTGCTGTAGCTCAGTCCGCCGATCAGGTCGAGGTTCACCATCTGCGGCACGAATTCCTCCTGCGTCGCCGGCACGATGAACGGAACGCCGGCTGCGATATCCGCGGCAGTCCATGTGCCGGTGTCGGCAGGAATTTGCGCGGGTGCCTGCGGCATGACAACGAGATAGCGCCGCTGCGGGAGATGTACGACGCTGACCGCACCGTTGAAAGTCACCGCGTGCTGGCGTTCGGGTAACGTGCCTCCCAGTGTCGTGATGTCGTCAGCAGCTGTGCCCCCGGTAATGCCAATGCAAGCCAGTTGCCCTGTGACATCTTCAATTTTCACTTTGGAGCGCAGCACGTACATCGACAGGCGCTTGCGGATCGCTTCGGCAAGCGCGGCGGGTAGCAGCATCATGAAACCGTCGGCGTCGGCCCACAGCAGGAAGGTCGCGAGCAGGCGTCCCTTGGGTGTGCAGTAGCCGCCGTAGCTGCTGGCGCCGGGTTTCAGCGCCTGCACGTCGCAGGTCAGCTGGCCGTGCAGGAAAGCCGGCGCATCGGCGCCGGTGTAGCGCAGCAGGGACCAATCGGCAAGGCGGGTGGTAGTCACGGCAGTCATGATGATTAATTGCAGGAAGCGGATGATATCAGCCTCGCCGGGTAAAATCAAAATAAATCAATTAAAACATGTAGTTACATTCATTCCCGCGGGCATTGCGTTCACCGCGCCATTCGGCTGCAATGCGGGTCATGGAAACACCTGTGCTGCCGCCCCTCACGTTGCGTCCTTCGCGACGGCTGGCTGTCGTGCTCGGTGCTGCGCACGCCGTGGCATTGCTGCTGTTGACGTTGCTGCCGCTGGACTGGTGGCTGATGACCGCGTTGGGCGCGCTGCTGTTGTGGAGTGCGATGCATGCGATTCATCATCACGCGTTGCGTCGTGGCGCAGATTCAGTCAACACACTGGAATTTTCGGGCCGTGCGCAATTGCGGGTGCGCACCCGCGACGGCCGCTGGGAGGATGCAACGGTGCTTGGATCGAGTTTTGTCTCGGTAGCGCTGATCGTGCTCAACCTCGGCATCGCCGGCCGCCGGCTGCCGCTGCACGTAGTCATCCCCGGCGACAGTGCCGATGCGGAAGCGCTGCGCCGGCTGCGGGTCTGGCTGCGCTGGGGACCGCAGTCGGCAGCCGACACGGCGACACCGTACTGAATTTATGCGATTGCGTCAGCCGGTTCTGCTGCTGGCGTTGCTGTGGACGTCCTGCGTCGCGACTGCAATTTCGCCGCAGCCGCTGACCCTGGTCAATCCCTATCCGGTGATCGGTGCTGCCGACATCGCCGGCACCAGCACCATGACCCGGGCGCTGCGCGCGATGCAGTCCTATGCCACGCCGTCGAGCACCGACGCGTTGTTGCGGCATCTGCAACGACTGCTGGTGAGCGAACTGCACAGCGAAGTTGCGGTCTCGCGCAATTCGCGGGGCGGGGGAGAGGCCGCGGCAAGGGAGATCCGTGCAGCCGGCCGCAGCGCGCTGCTCTTCGCCGGTTCCGGACTGACTGCGGCGGCGGCGTTGCCGGCGCTGAACGAACTGCAGCCGCTGGCGCGGGTCGCGCAGATTCCGCTGGCGCTGGTGTTGCGCAGCGACAATGCAACCCCAGACATCGCGCAATGGCTGCTCCGCTCGCAACAGCGGGCAGCGCCGCCGCAGATCGGCACGCCCGGTGATCGCACGATCGGACAGTGGGTGGCGCAGCAACTGCAGCGGGGGGCAGCCAGGACACGCCGCCACTGTCACTTACAACGGCGGTAACGGCGCACTGCGCGGCCTGCTGTCCATGCAGGTCGGCGCGGTGGTGGTGCCGTTGCCGGCAGTGCTGCCCTATGTCGCGGGCCAGCGCCTGCACATTCCTGCGCTGGCTTCTGCGTCGCGCCATCCGCTGCTGCCGGGAGTGCCGACGTTCGCCGAATCGGGACTGGGTGCAGCCCAGGCCGAGGGATGGCATGGCCTGTTCGCTGTGCCGGAACTGGAGCAGGCTGCAGCGAGTCGTTTACAGCATGCTCTGAAACACGCATTGCAGAGCGCGGATGCGCACTCAGCGCTGGCCGGACTCGGTTATGTCGCCGCCTGGGGAGATGGCGCAGCGTTGCGCCATGAACTGCGTGAGGAAGCACGCAGGATTGCACAAGCGGTCGCGGCTCAGCCGTCGGTTTCTTCCGGCGGCTTGACCGAGTGAAACATCCGCAGCAGGGTCAGGTCGTAAACGATCTTCAGCGCGCCGCAGATGACCAGCGGCCAGCCGAAGGCGCTCAGTGACAGCAGCGCGCCCGCCAATGAAGGACTCAGTGCGCTGGCGAGGCTGCGCGGCACCGCAGTAACGCTCGCCGCCGCCGGACGCTCCCCGGGCGACACCACCGCCATCACGTAGGAGGTGCGAGCGGGCACATCCATCGACGACAGGGCGCTGCGCAGAAACAGGAACAGCAGTGCCAGTTCGAGGTTCGGCATGAACGGGACCAGGATCAGGAACACGTTGGCTGGCAGGTGGGTGAACACCATGGTGTTGATCAGGCCGATGCGCGCTGCGAGCTTCGGCGCGGCGAGGTGCGAGAACGCGGTGAGCAGGCCGGTCCAGAAGAATATTGTTCCCGCAGCTGCCACTGACAGCTCGAATTTCTGCAGCAGCCACAGCGCGAGCAGCGACTGCACGGCGAAACCGCCGGCAAAGGCATCGACGCTGAATAGCGCCGCCAGCGTATAGACGATGCGCCGCGATTTTCCCAGCGGCACCGGCTGTTCATGCTGCGCCGGTTCCAGCGCCGGCGACAGGCTGCGGTAGAGCAGCCAGCTGGCTGCGCCGAGCAGCGCATAGAGAATGAACATTGCACGGATCGCGGTCAGCCGTCCGGGGTCGCCGCCTGCGGCGAACAGGTCAGGAATTCCTGCGGCCTGCGCACCAATGGCCGCGACCAGCGCCCCGATCAGGCTGTAGCGGGCGAACAGCGCAGTGCGCGAGGCGGCCTTGGTGGTGCGCGTGAGCAGCGTCTGTTCCAGCGGTGAAAACAGCGTGACATCGCTCGCCGATGGATTCAGCGTGCCGACCACAGCCACCACGAACAGCGGCCAGAACGAAGTCAGCGCCGGCACCAGCAGGCCGGTGATTATCATCAGCACGCTGGCGATCATCAGCAGCCGGCGCGCAGCATGACGGTGGGCGATGAAGCCAATGCCCAGAGTCATCAGGCCGGAGCCGAGCAGGGTGCCGGTCACCAGCAATCCGACTTGCAGCGCACTGTAGCCGAGTAGCGTCAGGTAATACGGCAACAGCAGGCTGACGAAACCGTCGCCGAAAGCGCGCAGTGCACGCGCAGCGAGCAGCAGACGAGCGTCCGGCAGCGTGCCCGGCGGCAGAAAATGATCACGTAGTGGAATCATGAAGGACTCGCCGCGGAGGTTAGCAGGATTTCCGGGCCAGAGCGTCAGGTGATCGACGGGGCGTGCGTTATACTCCGCGCTTTCCCGAGCGATACTGACGGAGCGTCCAATGATTGAACTCTACAGCTGGCCGACGCCGAACGGCCACAAGATCCACATCATGCTCGAGGAGACCGGCCTGCCGTACCGCGTGCATCCGTTGAACATCCGTACCGGCGACCAGTTCAAGCCGGAATTTCTCAAGATCAGCCCCAACAATCGCATTCCCGCGATGGTTGATCCCGACGGCCCCGGCGGCAAGCCGCTGTCGCTGATGGAATCCGGCGCGATCCTGTTATACCTCGCAGAGAAGTCGGGCAAGTTCCTGCCCAAGGACCCGCAGCAGCGCTGGACCTGCACGCAGTGGCTGATGTGGCAGATGGGCGGCGTGGGACCGATGTTCGGCCAGGCCAACCATTTCCGCCGTTATGCCAAGGACAAGATCGAATACGCAATCGAGCGCTACACCAACGAGGCCAACCGCCTGACCCACGTGCTCGACAAGCGGCTGGGCGAGTCGAAGTTTGTCGCCTGCGACGATTACACCATCGCCGACATGGCGATCTTCCCGTGGATGCGCGGCGCCGACACCCGCGGCATCGACATGAACGAATACCCCAATGCCAAGCGCTGGTTCGATACCATCAACGCCCGTCCCGCGGTGGTGAAGGCGTTGACCACGCTGGCTGACGCCGGCCACAGCAATCCGGTCGACGACAAGGCGCGCGAAGTGATGTTCGGCAAGACACAGTTCCAGAAGCGCTGACCGCTGAACCGCCTTGACCCCTGAAAAGAAAAACGTCGCGCTGCTGTGCGCGACGCAGGCGCTGCTGTTCACCAACAACACGATCCTGATTGCCATCAACGGCCTGGCCGGCTATACGCTGGCGACAGACAAGTCGCTGGCGACGCTGCCGGTGACTTCGTACGTGGTGGGTGCGGCGCTGACCACGCTGCCGGTTTCGTACCTGATGCGGCGCATCGGCCGCGTCAATGGTTTCAGCATCGGCACATTGATCGGCATCCTCGGTGCGCTGATCTGCGGCACCGCGGTGTGGAGCCACAATTTCTGGCTGTTGTGCTTCGGCACGCTGGTGATGGGCATCTACAACGCGTCCGGCCAGTATTACCGTTTTGCCGCGGCTGACGTTGCAGGCCCCGATTTCAAGACCAAGGCGATTTCGCTGGTGATGGCCGGCGGCATCGCCGGCGGCGTGCTCGGCCCGCAGACCAGCAAGCTCACCAAGGACCTGCTCCCCGCCGAATTTCTCGGCAGCTACCTGGCACTGATCGGCTTTTGCGTGGTTGCGCTGGCGCTGCAGCGGCTGATGAACATTCCGCGCCTCAGCGAAGCCGAGCAAAAGGATAGCGGCCGGCCGCTGGCAGAGATCGCCCGTCAGCCGGCGTTCATTGTCGCGGTGCTGTCGGCCACCGTCGGCTATGGCGTGATGAACCTGCTGATGACCGCAACGCCGCTGGCGATGAAGTCGTGCTCCCACAGCTTCAGCGACACCGCGTTCGTGATCCAGTGGCATGTGATTGCGATGTTTGCACCGTCTTTTGTAACCGGGTCGCTGATCAAGCGTTTCGGCGTGCGCACCATCCTCTTCACCGGCGTGCTGCTGAGCCTGGGGTGCGTGGCGATAGCGCTGTCCGGGGTCGATGTCATGCACTTCTGGGTGGCGCTGATGCTGATCGGCGTGGGCTGGAATTTCATGTACATCGGCGGCACCACGCTGCTGACCGAAACCCATGCCCCGGCGGAGAAGGCAAAAGTGCAGGGCGCCAACGACATGGCAATCTTCATCACCATGGCAATCAGCTCGGCGTCATCGGGCTGGCTGTTCTCGGCGCGCGGCTGGGAAGTGATGAATTACGGCGCGATACCGTTTCTGGTCATCACCGGCGCCGCCATCCTCTTTTTCGGTTCCCGCACCCGCGCTGCAACTGCCTGAAACGGCAGCGATTTTTTGTCGTTTCCGGAAGCATTTCGCGATGCGAAAGCGACGTTCAAAAGAGGCGGGCAGGGCCGATTTCCGGTAAAATCCGCATCCACTCGGCAGAGTGAAACATGCAAGTTTCACTTTGCCTTTGTTTTTAGAACAACATCGTTTTTCTTGAGGAGTTCCAGATGAATCAGCCTGCCACCAAGGCACAAGTTGCCGCGGCCAATGACGCGCCTGCCTATGTCAATCATGCGAAACTGAAAGCATGGGTCGCCGAGGTTGCGCAACTGACCAAGCCCGACCGCATCGTCTGGTGCGACGGCTCGCAGGAGGAATACGACCGCCTGTGCAATGAAATGGTCGCCGCCGGCACGCTGATCCGGCTCAACCAGGAAAAACGCCCCGGTTGTTTCCTCGCCCGTTCCGACCCGGATGACGTGGCGCGCATGGAAGACCGCACCTTCGTCTGCAGCAAGAACAAGGAAGACGCCGGCCCCAACAACAACTGGGTCGAGCCTGCCGAGATGAAGGCGACGATGAGCAAGCTCTACGACGGCTGCATGCGCGGACGCACGATGTACGTGATTCCGTTCAGCATGGGGCCGCTGGGCTCGCATATCGCCCACATCGGCGTCGAGCTGACCGACTCCGCCTACGTGGTGGTCAGCATGCGCATCATGACCCGCATCGGCCGCAAGGTGCTCGACGTGCTGGGCAAGGACGGCGGCTTCGTGCCATGCCTGCACTCGGTGGGCATGCCGCTGAAACCGGGCGAGCGTGACATACCGTGGCCGAGCAACAAGGAACACAAGTTCATCACCCATTTCCCCGAAGAGAAGCTGATCTGGTCGTTCGGCAGCGGCTACGGCGGCAACGCGCTGCTCGGCAAGAAATGCTTCGCACTGCGCATCGCCTCGATCATGGCCAAGGAGCAGGGCTGGCTCGCCGAACACATGCTGATCCTCGGCATCCAGCCTCCGGGCGGCAAGAAACACTACATCGCAGCGGCATTTCCCAGCGCCTGCGGCAAGACCAACCTCGCCATGCTGATCCCGCCGAAAGCGCTGGAAGGCTGGAAGGTCACCACCATCGGCGAGGACATCGCCTGGATCAAGCCCGGCCCGGACGGCCGCCTCTACGCGATCAACCCGGAATCCGGTGCCTTCGGCGTCGCCCCCGGCACCTCCGACGAAACCAACGCCAACTGCCTGGCCGCGCTGAAGAGCAACACCATCTTCACCAACGTCGCGCTGACCGAAGACGGCGACGTGTGGTGGGAGGGGCTGACCAAGACCCCGCCCAAGCAACTCACCGACTGGACCGGCCAGCCGTGGACGCCGGAGAGCGGCCGCCTCGCGGCGCATCCGAACTCGCGCTTCACCGTGCACGCCTCGCAGATTCCGTCAATGGACGCCGACTGGGAAAACCCCGCCGGCGTGCCGATCAGCGCCTTCCTCTTCGGCGGCCGCCGCACCACCACCGTACCGCTGGTCACCGAAGCCAAGGACTGGAACCACGGCGTCTACCTCGCTGCCACCATGGCCTCCGAAACCACTGCAGCCATCGTCGGCAAGGTCGGCGTCGTGCGCCGCGATCCGTTCGCGATGCTGCCGTTCTGCGGTTACCACTTCGGCGACTACTTCAAGCACTGGCTCAACGTCGGCGCCAAGGTCAAGGTCGCGCCGAAGATCTTTGCGGTCAACTGGTTCCGCCGCGATTCCAACGGCAAATTCATGTGGCCCGGCTTCGGCGAGAACATGCGCGTGCTGAAATGGGTGGTCGAGCGCTGCGAAGGTAAATCCGGCGCCACCGAAACCCCGATCGGCAACATGCCGCGCTACGAAGACATCGAGTGGAAGGGCATCAACAGCTTCAGCCGCGAGACCTTCGACGAGCTGACCCACGTCGACCACGACGCCTGGAAAGCGGAGGTCAAGGATCACGACGAACTGTTCGGCAAGCTCAAGTCCCGGCTGCCCGCCGAGATGACTGCGCAGCGTCAGGCGCTGGAGAAAGCGCTATAAGCCGCAACGATCCTGCGGCAGCAACAACAACGGCGACAGCGCGTTTGCGCTGCCGCCGTTTTTATTTGAAGAAAGGAGCGGTCCGATGAAACCCAATTACGGATTTGCCAAGCGCCAGCGCGAACTGGCCAAGAAGCAGAAGAAGGAAGAGAAGCGCCTGCGCAAGCAGGCCGAACAAGCTGAGGCAACGGAAGAGGGTGCGCAGGAGCAACCGGGAGATGATCAGCAGGGTGAGACGCCGCAGCAGTAGAAGGGCTGTCAGGAGCAACAAACAGAAAGAGCGCAGCGGCGATTTTTTTCGATAGTCTTCCCGTAATAACTCACGCCGCTCACAATTAGAGGGCGGACCGCTCCAACAAGCCGATTCTTATCAATAACACTCTATAAAACGTTCATCCAGAAGGCTTAGTGGTGTGATTTTGAGGACAATATTGATGTTCAAGAAATCGATTGGATTGATGACTTAAAAAAACGGCGTAGATATCTGCGCCGTTTTTATTTGCTGACCGAAAGCAGGACTACTGCCGCGTTTCCACCTGCTGCAGCGGTTCGTGGCTCACCGGTTCCATCGGCGGACGTTCGCGTTTGACGCGCTTGGGTGCGCCGTCGTCGCTGTCCTGTGCCGCGGCAGCAACGCTCTCAGCCTTGGTTTCGACCTGTTGCAGGCCGGATGACCAGTCGAGTTGCAGCGGCGGCGGGGCAACCGGTTGCGGCTGCGGGATGGCGATCGGTTCGGGCTGAACGGGCGGCGGGGTGTAAACCGGTTCGGCTACGAGCACAGGTGCCGGTGTAGGCGCAGGTTCAGCGACCGCTGCGACTGGTTCTGGTTTGTTAACAGGCTCTGGCAAGTACGGCGCCGGGGGCGGGGTCATCGGTGCGGAGGTCTGCACGGATTCACGCACTACTTCCTCGGCCTGGACTTCGGCGTTGGGGCCGGGGACGGCGTTGCGCTCATTCGGATGCGGCACGAACGGCGTGCGCGGATACCACACGCGGTCACCGCGTTCTGCACGCGGCTGTCCCTGGCGTTGTTCCTGACCCTGTTCGCCACGCTCGCCACCGCTGCGACGACCGCGACGGCGACGGCCGCCACGTTCTTCGTTGCCCTGATTCTGTTCGGCTGCCGGTGTGGCATCGGTGAGCATGGCCGGTGCAACGGCGTCCGCCTGCGGTGCTGCCGGGGCGGCGGGGCGCTGCTGTTGCGGCGCCTGTTGCTCGCGTTGATCCTGCTGGCGTTCTTCACGCTGGCCGCGGCCATCGCGACCGCGACGGCGGTCTTCACCACGCCGCGAGCCACGTTCTCCACGTTCGCCGCGTTCATTGCGCTCACCGCGTGCGCCGCGTTCATTGCGGTCACCACCGCGACCGCGACCGTCACGCTGCGGACGGCCATTGCCGTTGCCGCCGCGCGCCGGACGCTGGTTGCCGGAGCGTGCGGGTTCGGCAGCTGCGGCGACGACCGGTTCTGCCGCGGGCTTGCGACGGAACCAGCCCATGATCTTGCCGATGATGCCGTCGTCCTGTGCGACTACGGGCGCCGGTGCTGCCACCGGGGCGGCTGGTTGCTGCTGCGGCATGGGTGCCGGCTGAACCGGGGTGATGCCCTTGACCGCAGCTTCGAGTTTCTGCACTGGTGCCTCGGCTTCGATGCCGGTTTTTTCCTCTTCGGCAGGGAGTTTCACCATCTCGTAGCTGGGCGCTATCGGCTCGCTCTGGTTGAGGTCGTCGTGGCGCAGCCGGGCAACGGAGTAATTCGGCGTCTGCAGGTGGATGTTGGGGATCAGCAGCACGTTGACGCGGTAGCGCGATTCGAGCAGTTGCAGGTCAACCCGCTTCTCGTTGAGCAGGAAGGTCGCGACATCGACCGGCACCTGGGCGTGCACGGCGGCGGTGTTTTCCTTCATCGCCTCTTCCTGAATGATGCGCAGGATGTGCAGCGCGGTGGAATCGGTGCCGCGAATGTGGCCGGTGCCGTGACAGCGCGGGCAGGCGCTGTGGTTCGACTCGCCGAGCGAGGGGCGCAGCCGCTGGCGCGACAGTTCCATCAGGCCGAAGCGCGAAATCTTGCCGGTTTGCACGCGGGCGCGGTCGTATTTGAGCGCGTCGCGCAAGCGGTTTTCGACTTCTCGCTGGTTGCGCTGCGATTCCATGTCGATGAAGTCGATGACCACCAGGCCGCCCAGGTCGCGCAGTCGCAGCTGGCGCGCCGCTTCGTCAGCGGCTTCGAGGTTGGTGCGGAACGCGGTTTCCTCGATGTCGGCGCCGCGCGTGGCGCGTGCCGAGTTGACGTCGATGGAGACCAGCGCTTCGGTGTGGTCGATGACAATGGCGCCGCCTGAGGGCAGGTTGACCGAGCGCGCGAACGCGGATTCGATCTGGTGCTCGATCTGGAAGCGCGAGAACAGCGGCACGTCGTCGCGGTAGAGCTTGGCGCGGCTGACGTAATTGGGCATCACGTGGCTCATGAACTGAACGGCCTGTTCATGGATCGATTCGGTGTCGATCAGGATCTCGCCGATTTCCTCGTGGAAGTAGTCGCGGATCGCACGGATGACCAGACTTGATTCCTGGAAGATCAGGAAGGCGCCGTCCTGCTGCTTGGCCGCGCCCTCGATGGCGGTCCACAGCTGCATCAGGTAGCTCAGGTCCCAGTTGAGTTCTTCGGCGGTGCGGCCGATGCCGGCGGTGCGGGCGATCACGCTCATGCCCTGCGGCACGTCGAGCTGGGCCACGGTTTCCTTGAGTTCGGCGCGTTCTTCGCCTTCGATGCGCCGCGAGACGCCGCCGCCGCGCGGGTTGTTGGGCATCAGCACCAGGTAGCGGCCGGCGAGGCTGATGAAGGTGGTCAACGCGGCGCCCTTGGTGCCGCGTTCGTCCTTGTCGACCTGGACGATGATTTCCTGGCGTTCTTTCAGCGCGTCCTGGATGCGGGCGGTGCTGACATTGACGCCGGGCTTGAAGTAGGCGCGGGCGACTTCCTTGAAGGGCAGGAAGCCGTGGCGGTCATGGCCATAGTCAACGAACGCCGCCTCAAGGCTGGGTTCGATGCGGGTGATGACGCCCTTGTAGATGTTGCTTTTGCGCTGTTCCTTGCCTGTGGTTTCGATGTCGAGGTCCATGAGCTTCTGACCGTCGACGATGGCGACGCGAAGCTCTTCAGCCTGCGTCGCATTGAACAACATGCGTTTCATTTTCTTCTCCCGCGCTCAAGGATTTGCACGGGATTGCCACAACTGCCGCCGCCCGCGGGGGCGGACTCAGAATGTTTCAGTCGATTTGCTGCTGATTGAATCGATCGTGATCGCTGTCCTGGTTATGCAGTGTGTAGTTCAGGGACCTGCGCAGTGCGCAAATCCGGGAATTCTGTCAGTGCCTTGAGCGCGTAATTCGTCTAGTATCGCTACTTCTTTTGGTGAGCGACTTTAACCCTGTATTCATTCAAATCACGGCTGTCGCCGTGGGCATGCAACTTCGCCATCGCCGCATTCGCGTCATTCCGGCAGCCGTTGCAGCGCGTACCGGCAGTGGATTCGCCGCGGCGGGCTCGAGCCCGAGGTGCCCGTTACCGGGCTTCCGCAGCGTCCTGCAACGGACGCACCGGCAAGAAGTATAGGTAAATGAACAAGTTAAGTAAAGATTCCGTAACCCGGGAAGCGATTGGCGAGGATTCGGCCGGGCAGCGCATCGACAATTACCTGATGCGGCGGCTGAAAGGGGTGCCGAAAAGCCACGTTTATCGCATCCTCAGGAGCGGGGAGGTCCGGGTCAACAGCGGCCGGGTCGGTCCGGACTACCGGCTGCAGCCAGGGGACCAGGTGCGGATACCCCCGGTGCGGACGGCAGCGAAACCGGCCGGGGCAGTGCCTGCAGGGCCTGCTTTCAGACCCGATATCCTGTTCGAGGACGAAGCGCTGCTGATCATCGACAAGCCGGCGGGCATGGCGGTGCACGGCGGCAGCGGGGTCAGCGCCGGGGTCATCGAGGCGCTGCGGCATGCGCGTCCGCAGGTCAAATTCCTGGAACTGGTGCACCGGCTCGACCGCGAGACCTCGGGCGTGCTGATGCTGGCGAAGAAGCGCGCAGCCCTGGTTGACCTGCATCGCCAGCTGCAGGAGGGGCAAACCGACAAGCGCTATTACGCGCTGGTCAAGGGCAAGTGGCGCGAGCGCAAGCGGGTGGTCGATCTGCCGCTGCGCAAGTTCGTGTCTGCCTCTGGCGAGCGCCGCGTCACCGCCGGCAGCGGCGATGAGGCGGTGACCATATTCCGGCTGGAGCGCGGTGCAGGACCGTACAGCCTGCTCGAAGCCGAGCTGAAAACCGGACGCACCCACCAGATCCGCGTGCACCTGTCTCATCTCGGGTTTCCGATCCTCGGCGACGACAAGTACGGCGACTTCACGCTGAACAAGACGCTGGCGAAGCAGGGCCTGAAGCGCATGTTCCTGCATGCACATCGCCTCACCATCCGTCATCCGCTGAGCGGCGAGAAAGTGACGGTCGAGTCGCCGCTGCCGCCCGAGCTGCGGGAATTCATGGACGCCGCGGCGCGGCAGAAAAGTCATGCCCCGTCCGTTTGAACTGCTGGTGTTCGACTGGGATGGCACGCTGATGGATTCGGCGGCGGCCATTGCCGAGTCGCTGCAGGCGGCGTGCGCCGAGCTGTCGCTGCCGGTGCCGGACGAGACGCAGGCGCGTTACGTGATCGGTCTTGGACTGGCCGATGCGATGAAACACATATTGCCTGATCTGCCGTCGGCGGAGTATCCCAAGGTGGTCGATCGCTATCGCGTGCATTTTCTGCGGCGCGATGGCGGCACCACGCTGTTTCGCGGTGCAGAGGAAATGATCCGCGAACTGAATGGCGCCGGATTCCTGCTGGCGATTGCCACCGGCAAGAGCCGTCGCGGCCTCGATCGGGCGTTGGCGGCGACGGGTATCGGTGACTGTTTTCACGTGACCCGCTGCGCTGACGAGGGTTATGCCAAACCCGATCCGGACATGCTGAACGCGGTCATCGAGTCGCTGGCAGGGAGCGCGGAAACAACGCTGATGATCGGCGACACTACGCATGATCTGGAAATGGCCAATGCCGCCGGCGTCGGTGGTGTGGCGGTGACCTACGGTGCCCATCCGCGCGCGGCACTTTCTGCGTGCAAGCCGCTGGCACTGGTCGATGACATCGCGGCTTTGCGCAACTGGCTGCACCAAGCAGCGCCATCGCGTGCCGCTGAAATTTGATGTAGCATATTGTTTTTAAAGGAATTTATATGGCAGATCATCCTGAGAACGGACCGAATTGGGAGCGAAGCGTGCTGGAGAAGGTGGCGCTGGCTTCGATCAAGGAACAGCGTGCGGCGCGGCGCTGGGGCGTGTTTTTCAAATTGAGCTTTCTGTTGTATCTGATCGTGCTGCTGGTGATCGGCATGGGCTGGGTCGGCAAGCGCGATGCGCTGCCCGGCAAGCACACCGCGCTGGTGGACATCACCGGCATCATCAGCTCGAACAGTCAGGCCAGCGCCGACAAGGTGATGGGCGGACTGCAGGCGGCGTTCAAGGACAAGAACACCAAGGGCATCGTGCTGCGCATCAACAGTCCCGGCGGCAGCCCGGTGCAGGCTGGGTATATCTATGACGAGATCAAGCGTCTGCGCGGCAAGCATCCGGAAATCCCGCTCTACGCCGTGGTCGAGGATATCTGCGCTTCGGGCGGTTATTACATCGCGGCGGCGGCGGACAAGATTTACGTCGACAAGGCGAGCATCATCGGCTCGATCGGCGTGCTGATGGACGGCTTCGGTTTCACCGGCACCATGGAGAAACTCGGCGTCGAGCGCCGCCTTCTGGCGGCCGGCGAAAACAAGGGCTTCCTCGATCCGTTCTCGCCGATCCAGGCACAGCAGAAGGCCCATGCCGAGGTGATGCTCGGCGATATCCACCAACAGTTCATCAGCGTGGTGCGCCAGGGGCGCGGCAAGCGCTTGAAGGAAACGCCGGACATGTTTTCGGGGCTGATGTGGGTCGGACAGAAAAGCATAGACCTGGGGCTGGCCGATGCGCTGGGCAGTATCGAGTACGTGGCGCGCGAAGTGATCAAGGCCGAGGACATCATCGACTTTTCACAGCAGGAAAATTTTGCCGAGCGTTTTGCGCGGCGGCTGGGTGCTGCTGCGGCTGAGACCGTGATCCGCGCCACCGGCTTCGGCGGGTGGGCTATCCGCTGACGGCGGGCGGGGCGTAGAGCAGGAATACCGCTGGCCGTTTGTCGAGCGGCACCTGCAGCTTGCGCCAGTCTGCAATCGGGCGGGTGATGACCTGCTCGGTTGCCAGCGTGAGATCAGCGGCGACGCTGAGCAGCGTGTGCGGCGCGCAGTGTTCAATGAGTGCGGTCAGCATCGCGTCGTTGCGGTAAGGCGTCTCGATGAAAATCTGCGTCGCATCGTCCAACCGTGAGCGCTTTTCCAGTTCGCGCAGCTTCGTTGCGCGCGCAGAAGCATCCACCGGCAGGTACCCATGAAAGCTGAAGCGCTGGCCGTTGAGGCCTGAAGCCATCAGCGCGAGCAGGATAGACGAGGGGCCGGTCAGCGGCGCCACGCGGATCCCCGACTGATGCGCTGCGCGCACCAGCAGCGCCCCGGGATCAGCGACCGCCGGACAGCCGGCTTCCGACAACAGTCCGGCATCCTGTCCCGCCAGCAGTGGTGCCAGCAGCGCCGGGATGTCTGCGGGCGGCGTGTCCTTGTCCAGCGTGGACATGCTGGCCGACGTCAGCGAGCGCGGATAACCGATCTGCTTGAGGAAGGCGCGCGCGGTTTTCGGTTTCTCAACAATGAAGTGACTGAGATTGTGGGCAACGGCGCATGCCTGCGGCGAGAATCCGGCAGCGGATTCATCGCCCAGTCCTGCGGGCAGCAGATAAAGCGTTCCGGTCGTGCTCACGGAATTTTCACGCCGATATTGCGCAGCAGGGTGACCAAGGCGATCAGCGGCAAGCCGATCAGCGCGCTCGGGTCTTCGCTTTCCACTTTTTCCACCAGCGCAATGCCCAGCGCTTCGATTTTTGCACTGCCGGCGCAATCGTAGGGCCGATCGGCGAGCAGGTAGCGTTCGATCTGGGCGCGCTCCAGGCTGCGGAAGCGCACCGTGGTCGGCACGTTGACACATTGCGTCCGGTGCGATTGCGCATCAATGACGCACAGTGCGGTGTGAAACACCACAGATTGGCCGCTCATTGCCAGCAGTTGTTGTGCTGCGGCCTGGTGGTTGCCAGGTTTGCCGATGGCATTGCCGTTGAGGACTGCGACCTGGTCGGAGCCGATGATCACTGCGCCGGGGCGGTCTTTCGCAACCCGCCTGGCCTTGGCTTCGGCAAGCCGCAGTGCGGTCTGCAGCGGGGTTTCCTGCGCCAGTGCCGACTCGTCGACATCCGGGGCGACCGCGGTGCATTCGAGACCCAGGCGTGCGATCAGTGACCGCCGGTAGGTCGAAGACGAGGCCAGCACGATTTCACGGCTTGCCGTCATGCAAAACAGGCCCTGCACCGGTAAGTATCTGAAACTGCGGTTGAACCCCGGCCCGCGGGCCGGATGGCAGGCCGACGGTAGTTGCTAAGTGCTTGGCTTAACAGGGATTTTGGCATTGCAGTTTTTGACAGGGAAGGCTGGAAATATTATCATGCGCCGTTTTTATGTCCGGACCGGTTGCAGTGCACCGCATCGAAGACCCTTTCGAGTTTGCGCGAACCTCAGGTCGGCAGGCAGGCGAAGTCGCGCTGGGCATGATGTCCAGGCTGGCTGATCGCCTGGCGAGGCAGGACGGTGCAGTGTCGTTTGAGGTCAGCGGTAAGCGTGATCAACTGCAGCGGCCGATGCTGGAACTGAAGGTTGCGGGCAGTCTGCAACTGCAGTGCGGCCGGTGCCTGGGGCCGCTGCAATACCGGCTGGAGTTGCGGTCGCGGGTGTTGCTGGCGAAGCCCGGTGAAGTACCACAGGATGACGACGATCCGGAAACGCCGGAGTGGATTGAAGCCGGGCGTGACCTCGATCTGGTGGAGCTGGTGGAAGAAGAGATACTGCTGGGCTTGCCGCTGTCGGTGCGGCATGACCGGGAAGAATGCAGAAGCGGCAGGGACGACAAGGACAGGGATGGCGGAACGCACGCGCCGTTTTCGCAATTGTCGGAACTGCTCGGATCCCGACGCAAGGTTAAACGTTAATTTCAGGAGAATCACATGGCCGTACAACAGAACAAGAAGTCACCGTCGAAGCGCGGCATGCACCGCTCGCATGACGGACTGAGCAAGCCGCCGCTCGGTGTCGAGCCCATTTCGGGCGAGGTGCACCTGCGCCACCACATCAGCCCCAACGGGTTCTATCGCGGCAAGAAGGTCATCAAGGCCAAAGGCGAGTAATTCGCCTGCAGCACTGGATACCCGGCGCAGAATTCATACAGCCGGGATCTCATTGAGGAGGATGCCATCCTGACGGATGTGACGGTAGCCATCGACTGCATGGGCGGTGACCATGGCGTACAGGTCACAGTGTCCGCTGCAATCGAACGGGCTGCCAGCGATCCGCATTGCCGTTTCGTGCTGGTCGGACTGGAAGACTCAATCAAGTCCGAACTGGCATGCAGCGGTGCCTCCGGCAACCCGCAATTGCGTGTCCATCACGCCAGTGAATGCGTTGGCATGGACGAACCGCCAGCCACTGCGCTGCGCGCCAAGAAGGATTCGTCGATGCGGGTGGCCATCGATCTGGTCAAGAGTGGCGAAGCCCAGGCCTGCGTCAGCGCCGGTAACACCGGTGCGCTGATGGCGATCTCCCGTTTCGTGCTGAAAACGCTGCCCGGCATTGACCGGCCGGCGATCGCCGGCATCCTGCCGACGGTGAAAGGGCATGTCCACATCCTCGATCTCGGCGCCAACGTCGATTGCGCGGCGGAACATCTGCTGCAGTTCGGCATCATGGGTGCGGAACTGGTGGCATCGGTGGAAAACAAGCCGCGACCCTCGGTGGGGCTGCTCAACATCGGCGAGGAAGACATCAAGGGCAACGACGTGGTCAAGGATGCCGCGGTGCTGCTGCGCGAGAGTGGATTGAATTTTTACGGCAATGTCGAAGGCAACGACATTTACAAGGGCACTACGGACGTCGTAGTCTGCGACGGATTTGTCGGCAATGTGGCATTGAAAACTTCGGAGGGCCTGGCACAGATGCTTGGCACCTATCTGCGAGAGGAATTCGGCCGCAACCTGCTGACGAAAATGCTCGGCCTGGTTGCCTTGCCTGTGATCAGCGCGTTCAAGAGGCGCGTCGATCACCGCCGATACAACGGCGCCAGCCTGCTTGGCCTGCGTGGCGTGGTGATCAAGAGTCACGGCTCTGCCGACGTGCTTGCCTTCGGCTGCGCCATCGAGCATGCGATCGACGAGGTCCGTACCGGCGTGCTGGCGCACATCACCGAACGCATGGCATCACAACAGCAACAGCAACAGCAACAGAAAGTGAAACAGGAATGACAGGGATTTACTCGCGCATCATCGGCACCGGAAGTTATCTTCCGGCCAAGGTGGTGACCAATGCGGATCTGGCGTCAACGATGGATACGTCGGACGAATGGATCCAGCAGCGCACCGGCATCCGCCAGCGCCATATCGCCGCTGAAAACGAATCGGCCAGCGATCTGGCGCTGCAGGCTGCGCGGCGTGCACTCGAAATGGCGGGTATTGCCGCGGAGAAAATCGATCTGGTGATTGTCGCCACCACGACCCCCGACATGGTATTTCCGAGCACCGCCTGCATATTGCAGTCCAAGCTGGGCATCAAGGGCATGCCGGCGTTCGACGTGCAGGCCGTATGCAGCGGTTTTGTCTATGCGCTTGCAACCGCGGACCAGTTCATGCGTTCGGGCCAATACGAGCACATCCTCGTCGTCGGTGCCGAGGTCTATTCCCGGATACTCGACTGGGAAGATCGTGGCACCTGTGTGCTGTTCGGCGACGGCGCCGGTGCGGTGGTGCTCAAGCGCAGCAGCGAACCCGGCATTCTTGCCACGCGGCTGCATGCTGATGGCAGCCATGCCGGTATCCTGTCGGTACCCGGATCGGTGTGCGGCGGCAAGGTCAGCGGGCGTCCGTTGCTGCAGATGGACGGTGGCGCCGTGTTCAAATTCGCAGTCAGGGTTCTGGAGGAAGTGGCGCTGGAATCGCTGGCGGCCGCAGGTCTGCAGAAATCCGACATCGACTGGCTGATTCCTCACCAGGCCAATATCCGCATCATCCAGGCGACTGCTCGAAAACTCGACTTGCCGATGGAAAAGGTAATTACCACGGTGGATCGTCACGCCAACACTTCTGCGGCTTCGGTGCCGCTGGCGCTTGATGAGGCCGTGCGCGACGGACGCATACGTCCGGGACAGCACGTCATGCTTGAAGGCGTGGGCGGCGGCTTTACCTGGGGTGCGGTACTGGTCAAATGGTAGTGATCAACAAGGGTTGGGATAAGGCATGAAACTGGCATTGGTTTTTCCGGGACAGGGTTCGCAGGCGGTAGGCATGATGCAGGGCTTTGCCGAGAGCAAGGTCGTGCGTGACACGTTTGCCGAGGCTTCTGCGGTACTGGGACAGGACCTGTGGCAACTGGTTGCCGAGGGTCCGGCGGAGCAGCTCAATTCGACGGTGAACACCCAGCCGGTGATGCTGACTGCGGCTTACGCCATGTATCGTGCCTGGCAGGAGGCCGGCGGACCGGCACCGGCCGTGGTGGCAGGACACAGTCTGGGCGAATACACCGCCCTGGTGGCGGCTGGTGCTCTGAAATTTGCCGACGCGCTGCCGCTGGTGCGCTTTCGCGCGCAAGCCATGCAGGAAGCGGTGCCGGTGGGCACCGGCGCCATGGCGGCGATACTGGGACTGGACGACGATGCGGTGCGTGCTGCATGCGCTGAGTCGGCGCAGGGCGAAGTCGTCGAAGCGGTCAATTTCAACGCGCCCAGCCAGGTGGTGATTGCCGGTCACAAGGCAGCAGTCGAGCGCGGGGCCGCTGCGGCCAAGGCACGCGGTGCCAAGCGCGCAGTGCTGCTGCCGGTCAGCGCGCCGTTCCATTCCTCATTGCTCAAACCCGCCGCCGACCGGCTGCGCGAACGCATGCAGTCTGTTGAATTCAAGGCGCCCCAGATCGAAGTGGTCAACAATGTCGATGTCCAGGTGGTTACTGATCCCGCGCAAATCAAAGATGCGCTCGCGCGCCAGGCCTGCAATCCTGTGCGCTGGGTGGAAACCGTGAAGGCGTTTGCCGGCATGGGCGTGACCCATGTCGTCGAGTGTGGACCAGGCAAGGTGCTGGCCGGGCTGACCAAGCGCATAGCGGACGGGCTGCAGGGCGGTGCGGTGACCGATGCAGCCTCGCTGCAGCAGCAACTGGAGGTGCTGAAATGAGCGATCTGCAAGGGCGGGTGGCGCTGGTTACCGGCGCATCGCGAGGTATCGGCAAAGGCATTGCCCATGCCCTCGGCAAAGCCGGCGCTACGGTTGCCGGCACTGCGACTTCGGCTGCAGGCGCTGATGCCATTACCAGGGAACTGGCCGCAGCAGGCGTCAAAGGTTCCGGATATGCGCTCGACGTCAATGATGCTGCGCAGGTGGATGCGGTGCTGGCGGAAATCCAGAAACAGTGGGGTGAAATCGGGATCCTGGTCAACAACGCCGGCATCACCCGTGACAACCTGCTGATGCGCATGAAGGAAGAGGAGTGGGACGCGATTATGTCGACCAACCTCAAGTCGGTGTACCGGCTGTCGAAGGCGGTCATGCGCGGCATGATGAAGGCACGCACCGGCCGCATCATCAACGTCACCTCGGTAATCGGTGCGACCGGCAATCCGGGGCAGACCAATTACGCCGCAGCCAAGGCCGGTATCGAAGGTTTTGCGCGGGCGCTGGCGCGCGAAGTAGGCAGCCGCAACATCACAGTGAATTGCGTGGCACCGGGGTTCATTGACACCGACATGACGCGGGCGCTGAGCGATGCACAGCGTGAAGCACTGCTGGGACAGATACCACTGGGTCGTCTGGGTACTGTCGATGACATTGCCGGCGCGGTGGTGTTTCTGGCTTCCGATGCAGCGGGTTATCTGACTGGCTGCACGCTCCATATCAACGGCGGAATGTACATGCGCTAGAATCCGCGCCGTCAATCGTTATTTTTATCTAAATTGCTGTTTTGAAAGATTTTTTTAATCCGGGTTTGTGGTAAAATTCACACTTTGCGGAACTGTCCGGCAAGCACTGTCGAACGCTCCGCAGTTCATCATGCAATGCGAAAGGGGACAGTAGATGGAAAACATCGAGCAACGCGTCAAGAAAATAGTTGCCGAGCAACTGGGCGTTAACGAAGCGGATGTCAAAACCGAATCATCGTTCGTCAATGATCTTGGTGCCGATTCCCTCGATACCGTCGAACTGGTGATGGCTCTTGAAGAGGAATTCGAAACCGAGATTCCCGACGAGGAAGCCGAGAAAATCACCACGGTGCAACAGGCCGTTGATTACATCAAGGCGCATTCCAAGTCCTGAAGCTGACGGAAGGGGTTCTCCCTTCCGCCTTGATCCAATTCCTGATATCCGGGGGTGCTGTACTGCCTCCTTCGCGTGAAAAATGGCGCGTCCTACCACCCGCAGAGTTGTCGTGACCGGTCTGGGGATCATTTCCCCGGTCGGCATCGGCATCGATGAATCCTGGTCGAACATCACCGCAGGTAAATCCGGCATTACGCGGATCACCCGCTTCGATGCCTCCGGCTACACCTCGCAGATCGCCGGTGAGGTCAAGGGATTCGATGTCGCAAAATACCTTCCGCCGAAAGAGGCGCGGCGCTTCGATACCTTCATCCATTACGGTCTTGCTGCCGGCATCGATGCGATGAAGGATGCGGGACTGGAACTCGACAAGCTCAACCGCGAGATGATCGGCGTCTGCATCGGTTCCGGCATCGGCGGTTTGCCGCTGATCGAGGAAACGCACAATGCCGTGCTGGCTGGAGGGCCGCGGAAGATTTCCCCGTTCTTCGTGCCTGGCACCATCATCAACCTGATTTCCGGCCAACTGTCCATCATGCATGGTCTGCAGGGGCCGAACATCGCGGTGGTTACTGCGTGTACTACCGCCAACCACAGCATCGGTGAGGCGGGGCGCCTGATTGAATACGGCGATGCCGACATCATGATTGCCGGTGGCGCCGAATCGACGGTGTCACCGCTGGGCATCGGCGGTTTCTGCGCGGCAAGGGCTTTGTCTTCGCGCAATGACGATCCTGCTGCTGCCAGCCGTCCCTGGGACAAGGATCGCGACGGTTTCGTGATGGGCGAGGGCGCCGGGGTGCTGGTGCTCGAGGAATACGAGCATGCCAAAAAACGCGGTGCGCGCATTTACTGCGAGCTCAAGGGTTACGGCATGAGCGCCGACGCGCACCACATCACTGCGCCCTGTGAAGACGGCGCCGGTGCCGTGCGCTGCATGAGCAATGCGTTGCGCAATGCAGGCCTCAACCTCAATCAGGTTGATTACATCAATGCCCACGGCACTTCGACGCCACTGGGTGACATCGCGGAAACCGTTGCCGTCAAAAACTGTTTCGGCGACCACGCCCGCAAGCTGGTGGTCAGTTCAACCAAGTCGATGACAGGTCATCTGCTCGGTGCGGCCGGCGGTATCGAGGCGGTGTTCTCGGTGCTGGCCGTGCGAGACCAGGTGGCGCCGCCGACCATCAACCTGGTGAACCAGGATCCGGCGTGCGATCTGGATTACGTGCCCAATACCGCGCGCAAGATGAAAATCGACTACGCGCTTTCCAATTCCTTCGGATTTGGCGGCACCAACGGCAGTCTGGTGTTCGGCAAGATCTGAGCCGTCTCCTGCGGCGGATTGTCCTGATCCAGCCGTGAGCATGACCATGATTCTCGTTGATGGGCTGCCCTCCGCGGTGATTCCTGCGGACGACCGTGGCCTGGCCTACGGCGATGGCGTATTCCGCACCCTGGTGATGCGCAACGGTGTGGCCGAATTGTGGTCGCTGCATTACGCAAAACTGGTTGCTGATTGTCGGGCTTTGGGAATCGAACCGCCGCGTGATGCTGATCTGCAGCGTGACCTGGCGCAGATCGCTGGCAAGGTTCCTGATTGCGCGCTGCGCATCACGGTCACCCGCGGCAGCGGAGGTCGAGGTTATGCCATTGCAACAGGACCGGTCACAAGGCGCATGGTTGCGGCTTCGCCGCTGCCGGACTATCCGCAATCGTGGTCAGTGCACGGCGTTGTCGCGCGCTACTGCGAGACCAGACTGGCTGTGCAACCCCGCCTGGCCGGCATCAAACACCTGAACCGCCTGGAAAACGTGCTGGCGCGCGCGGAGTGGACCGATCCTCAAATTGCAGAGGGGGTGCTGCTCGACACCGATGGCAACGTCATCGAAGGCACGCGCAGCAATCTGTTCCTGGTTGAAGGCCCGGATCTGGTGACTCCGGATCTGACCCGTTGCGGCGTGGCTGGCGTGACCCGCGACCGGGTAATCGAAGCGGCTGCGAAGCAAGTTGTCAGTTGCCGCATTGAACGCATCAGCGTGGCCAGGCTGGAAGCCGCGCAGGAAATTTTCCTCGTCAACAGCCTGATCGGCGTGTGGCCGGTGTCCGCGCTCGGCGGCAGACGCTGGACCGGCTTGGCGATGGCTGCCCGCGTGAGAAAATGGCTGGATGATCGGTCATCTTAAACGGCTGTTGCTGCTGCTGGTACTGACTGCAGTTGCCGCGGCTGGCGCTTTTTACCATTACGCCAGCAGCGAATTGCCGATGAAGCAGTCGCCGGTGACTTTTGAAGTGCGGGCGGGCAGCGGACTGAAGGCGGTGGCTACTCGTCTTGCTGCTGCCGGGGTGCTGGAGCATCCCGAATTGTTCGTAATCCTTGGACGCCTGCGTGGTGATGCCGGCCAGCTCAAGGCGGGCAACTACGAATTCTCGCGTCCGCTGACGCCGCTGGAACTGCTGGACCAGATCACCCGCGGCGAAGTGGCGCAGGTGACCATCACCTTTGTCGAGGGCTGGACGTTCAAGCAGATGCGCAAGGCGCTGAGGGAACATCCGCAGCTGAAATCGGAAACGGCCGAGCTGAGCGAGGCTGAATTGCTCGCCAAACTGGGTATTGAACAGTCCGCAGGGGAAGGTTGGTTTTTTCCTGATACCTATCATTTCAGCGAAGGCACCAGTGACCAGGTGATCCTGCGCCGGGCCTACCGCCTGATGCAGCGGCACCTGGACCAGGAATGGAGCAGGCGAGCTCCGAACCTGCCGCTGAAATCCCCTCTGGAGGCACTGATACTGGCATCGATCGTCGAGAAAGAGACCGGAAAAGCCGAGGAGCGCGGACTGGTGGCCGCGGTTTTCATCAACCGGCTGCGCATCGGCATGCGCCTGCAGACGGATCCAACGGTTATTTACGGCATGGGAGATGCGTTCAAGGGCAATATCCGCAAAAGCGATCTGACCACCGACACGCCGTACAATACCTATACCCGCAGCGGCCTGCCGCCAACCCCGATAGCCATGCCCGGACTCGAATCCCTGCGCGCCACCCTAAATCCCGCACCCAGCGACGCGATGTATTTCGTCTCCCGCGGTGACGGCACATCGCAGTTTTCGCGAACATTGGCGGAGCATGAGCGTGCGGTGGATCAGTACCAGCGGCGGGTGCGGCGATGAAAAGAGGCAAGTTCATTACCCTGGAAGGCATGGACGGAGCGGGCAAAACCACCCACCTTGAATGGCTGCGTGCCCGGCTTGAGGCCCGCGGCCTGGCGATTACCGTTACCCGGGAACCGGGTGGCACGCCGCTGGGCGAGGCTCTGCGCAAGCTGTTGCTGGAGGGGCGCGAAGAGCGGCATCCGGAAACCGAGGCATTGCTGATGTTCGCTGCGCGTCACGAACATATAGCCCGCGTCATCGAGCCTGCACTGGCCGGCGGAAGCTGGGTGCTGTGCGACCGTTTCACCGATGCCACCTATGCCTACCAGTCCGGGGGCAGTGGCGTGGACTGGGATCGGATTGCCGTTCTCGAAAATTGGGTGCAGGGTAATCTTCAGCCCGACCTGACCCTTTATTTTGATGTGGATGCTGAAACCGGCAGGGCGCGCACCCGGCAGGTCAGGGCGCCGGATCGCTTCGAGCGCGAACAGCAGGCCTTCTATGATCGCGTCCGTGCCGCTTACCTGCGCCGGGCTGGCGAGCACCCGCAACGTATCCGGGTGGTCAATGCCGCACTGGCAATCTCCGATGTGCAGAAAGAACTTGAGAAAATTATTTCAAATATCTGAATTTAAATGATTAACTGGTTTAAATCAGAGTTGGATGTTCTGCTGGCGCAAAAGTCCCAACTGCCTCATGCGCTGCTGCTCAAGGGGCCTCGAGGCATAGGCAAACAGGCTTTTGCCCTGGAATTGGCGCGCGGATTGCTGTGCGAAACCCCGGCTGCCGGCGGCGTCGCCTGTGGCCGCTGCAGCGCCTGTGACTGGTTCGCCTCCGGCAACCATCCTGATTTCCGCCTGCTAGCGCCGGCGGCCGAGACCGATGCCCCGGCGGAAGCCGAAGAGGGGGCAAAAAAAACCAAGGCAAGTGCGTGGATCAGCATCGAGCAGGTGCGGGATTTGCACGATTTCATCCACGTATCCAGCCATCGCGGGGGCCGCAAAATCATACTTGTAGCCCCGGCCGAGGCGCTGAATGTCAGTGCCGCCAATGCACTGCTGAAAAATCTCGAGGAGCCACCGCCCCTGACGCATTTCATTCTGCTCAGTCATCGCCCACACCTCCTGCCCAGAACCATAGTCAGTCGCTGTCGGCAACTGGGTCTGCGTGAGCCGGACCGGGACGTGGCATTACGCTGGCTGGGAGAGCAGGGGGTGGAGAATCCGGAAGTGGCGCTGGCGCAATATTCAGGGGCGCCGCTGCTCGCCCTTGAAGCCGGAGAGAACGGTGAATTTTCCGGACGCCGTGAATTCCTGGGGCATATCGTGTCGCCAGACTTTGATCCGGTGGCGGTGGCCGAACAATATCGCGACCTGCCCCTCGAACGTTTTCTGGGCTGGTTGCAGAAGTGGACATGTGACATTGCCGAGCAGCGCATGCTGGGCAGGGTGCGCTACAACCCCGACATGACTCGCGAGCTGTCACAGCTGGCGCGGCGCGTCGAGCCGCTGGCCGCGCTGCGCCTGCAGCGCAAACTGGTGCGCGAGCAGCGCTACGTCCAGCATCCGCTCAATGCACGGCTGTATTTCGAAAGCGTGTTGTTTGCTTATGCGGCCCTGGTCAATCCACAGCGCGGCGCAAACTGATCGTGCTGGTCGACTCCCACTGTCATCTCGATTTTCCTGAACTTGCCGGAAATCTGCCGGCGGTTTTTGCAACCATGCGCGAAAACGGCGTTGTCGCGGCTTTGTGCGTCAGCGTGACGCTGGAAGATTTCCCCAAGGTGCTGGCGCTGGCCGAGGAGCATGATCACCTGTACGCATCGGTCGGTGTTCATCCTGATTATCCCGATCTGCGCGAACCGACGGCGGCCGAGCTGGTCGAACTCGCACGCCATCCCAAGGTGGTTGCGATCGGGGAAACCGGGCTGGATTATTACCGGCTGAGCGGCGACCTTGAGTGGCAGCGTGAGCGCTTCCGGATCCATATCCGGGCAGCCAGACAGGCCGCAAAACCGCTGATCATTCACACCCGGAGTGCGGCTGCAGATACATTGCGGATTATGGGCGAAGAGCAGGCCGGGGAGGCGGGCGGCGTGATGCATTGTTTTACCGAAGCCTGGGAGACCGCCAAAGGGGCACTGGACATGGGATTTTACATTTCCTTCTCGGGTATCGTGACCTTCAAGAACGCCAAAGACCTCAAGGAAGTGGCCCGGCGGGTACCACCCGAGCGGCTGCTGGTGGAAACCGATTCCCCTTATCTGGCGCCGGTGCCATACCGCGGGAAAACCAACCAGCCTGGCTGGGTCAAGCATGTAGCCGAGGAACTGGCCGCACTGCAAGGACTGCCTTATGCCGAAATGGCCACCCTGACCACGCAAAACTTCAATAAATTATTCAAATTAAACATATAGATAAATGAACATTCGAAAGTTGATTCTCGGGATTTGGCTGACCCTGATTCCTGTCTATGCCTTGGCCGGTGCCTATGAGGACATGCTGCAGGCGATCCGGCTGGATGACGAATCCGGGATCGTCGGCTTGCTGCAGAAAGGCATGGATGTGGACACCGTCAGTCCCCAGGGCGAAACCCTGCTCATGCTGGCGGTCAGGGAAGGCAAACCCAGTGTCGTGAAAACCCTTCTGAACGCCCGTCCCAAGGTCCACGCCCGGAACCCACTGGGTGAATCCGCCCTGATGCTGGCTGCCATCATGGGCCATACTGAAATTGTTCAATTGCTGCTGCAGGCCGGTGCGCCAGTGAATCATCCGGGCTGGACGCCCTTGATCTATGCTGCTGCCCGTGACCGTACCGACATTGCCCGTTTGCTGATTGCCAAGGGGGCTGACATCAATGCAGCTGCCGCCAACGGTTTTACGCCGCTGATGATGGCGGCCCGTGAAGGCAACCTGCAAATCCTGTTGCTGCTGCTCGAACATGGCGCCGACCCAAAGATTGTCACCGATGATGAGGTATCAGCTTTGAAACTGGCCCGCAGCCGCGGCCACAAGGATGTCGAGTCCGTATTGATCAAGGCTGGGGTGGAGGAATAGCTACAGGCTGGTTTTTGGCTTTTCCTCTCTGGGAAATCCGACCTTATGTTCGTATAATGTGTATTATGTCAAATTGTATCGGCGCCCCAAACCAGCCTCAGATGAGGTGACGGCTACAGTTTAAGAATTGGTGGAACTGGAGAGTTTGCAGTGCTCCCCGATCAAGGTGACCATGCGGTCCAGCTCTGCCTCAACCGCGGCCTTTGATTCGGTGTCATAGGGATAACACAGCAACGCCAGATCATCGAAGCTGCCGCTGACGCGGGGTTCACTGGCATAGACCAGTTTGCGGCGGACGTTCTGGACTGAGGGTATCTGCATGAAATCCCGTCCATCCTCCCAGTAGATGGACAGGGTGATGATCTGTGCATCCAGACGCAGCAGGCGCACGATGAACTCGAAGCGCACCGTATGCATGCCCTTGGAGCGCAATTCAACCAGTTTTTGTGCCGGCAGAGGCGCCCCGGATTTGAGGGCTGTAATTGTTTCCATGTCGCTCACAATGGGGTTATTAAGTGAAACCTTCTCCCTATGGCGAAGTATGGTTGGGTCGGTATTCGGGGGCAAATCTAACATTTTGATAAGTTTGGGAATAGTGCCCTCAAATTAGGGACTTCCGGCGTGAACTGTGTCACAAATTTACCGGAAAGTCCCGAATTTCGTGTTCAGACCCTTTCGAGAACAACAGCCATCCCCTGCCCGCCACCGATGCACAAAGACACCAGGGCGTATTTGCCGCCAGTGCGCTGGAGTTGACGGGCGGCAGTCAGTGCGATGCGGGCACCGGAAGCACCCAGCGGATGGCCGACTGCGATCGCCCCGCCATTGGGATTGACGCGCTGATCGTCGAGAGCCACGCCCAGGCCTTTGAGGCAGGCCAGTACCTGTGCGGCAAAAGCTTCATTGATCTCAATGACGTCCATGTCCTTGACCCCAAGACCAACGCGCGCCAGCGCTTTCTGTGATGCGGCGACCGGACCGATGCCCATGATGTCGGGGCGTACGCCCATGGCGGCGCTGGCGATGATGCGGGCCAGCGGCTTGGCTCCGGCTTTTTCGCCTGCAGCGCGTGAACCCACGACCAGCGCAACGGCGCCGTCGTTGACGCCGGAGGCATTGCCTGCGGTGGTCACGCCGCCCTCGTAGAGTACTTTCATCTTGGCCAGTGCAGCGACATCGGTCCCGGGACGCGGATGTTCATCTTCGGCCACTGGCGGCAGCGGTCCCTTGCGCGTCGGCGGCAGTTCCACCGCAGCGATTTCACCGTTGAAGAATCCCTCGCCCTTGGCGATGGAATATTTGCGTTGCGAGGCTGCGGCAAAAGTGTCGGCTTCCTCGCGATTGATGCCATATTCCTTTGCCAGGTTGTCTGCGGTCTGCGGCATCTGCGGGTCGCCGAACTGTTTGGTCAGCTTCGGATTCGAGAAGCGCGGACCGATGGTGCTGTCGTACATCTTGATGCCGCGGTCAAATGCGCTTTCCGCGCGGCTCATGACAATAGGAGAACGGCTCATGCTCTCGACGCCGCCAACGATGAATACGTCGCCCTCACCCGCGGTGATCGAATGCGCGACATGTGCCAGTGCACCGAGTCCGCTGGCGCAGTTCCTCTGCAGGACAGTGCCGGGGATTTCGATCGGGAAGCCGGCGGAAAGCCCGGCGTGTCGCGCCACGCAGCGGCTGTCTTCGCCACCTTGGTTGGCACAGCCGACGACGATGTCCTCGACCTGTTCGACCTTGAACTTCGATTTCGCCATCACGTTTTTCATGACATCGGCGAGGAGGTCGTCGGGTCGGACCTTGGCCAGCGTGCCGCCGTGGCGGCCGAATGGTGTGCGCAATCCTTCATACAGGTAGGCGTCGAGCATGGTTTTTCCTCTCGGATCAGGGTTCGGGGGTCAATAGCGATACGCCGAGCTTGGCACGGCGGGTCAGCCAGATGTTGGGACGGTAGCGCGGATCTGCGTAGATGGCGTTCATGTTGGCAAGCACGCGATGGACGCGTTCCACACCCAGCACATCGGCAAATTTGAACGGGCCATTGGGATAATTCAGTCCCAGGGTTACCGCCTTGTCGATGTCCGCGGGCTGGGCGGTGCGGCTCTGCGCAATGGAGCATCCGATATTGACGATCATCGCGACGATGCGCTGTGCGATGAAGCCGGGGCTGTCTCGGCATACCGTCACCGGTACGCCATCGGACGCGAGCAAGCCGTGCGCGGCATCGCGCATCGCCGGATCGGTGATCGGTGTCGGCATGATGGTGCGGCGCTTGACCATCGGGAAAAGGGTGTCGACGGCCACGGTGCGTTTCGGGTCCAGGCCCTCCTCGACTGCGCAACTGGTGGCATCCTTGCCGATCGGGGTCACCAGAATCAGCGCCTTCGCCGACGGCTTTGCACCGGATTCAATGGTGGCGCCGAGCTTGGCCAGTAACGCTGAAAGAACCTCATGGCCGTGGGGTTCGGCTTTGCTGATCCAGACGCTGGCCGGCTTAGCTGTCGGCGCAGGAGGTTCCGGGTGCACCACCGGTTTCATGTCAGCGTCGTAGTTGTAAAAGCCCTTTTTGCTCTTGCGACCCAAAACACCCGCTTCGTAGCGCGACTGCATGATCAGGTTCGGGCGATAACGCGGTTCCTGGAAGAACTGGTTATAGATCAATGCGGACGCCGGCTGGGTTACGTCCAGACCGGTCAGTTCCATCAATTCAAACGGACCCATGCGGAAGCCGCCGACATCGCGCATGACCCGGTCAACGTCGGCGAAAGTCGACACGCCTTCGTACACCAGGTGAGAAGCTTCCAGGGTGAAACCGCGGCCGACCTGGTTGACCAGAAAACCCGGGGCGTCAGTCAAGCGTACCGGCTCGCGCGTCATGCGCTTGCCGATCACCATCAGCGCCTCGGATACCCAGTTCTCGGTGAGCAGGCCGTCAATGACTTCGACCAGTTTCATCAGCGGCACTGGATTGAAGAAATGGAAGCCCGCGAAACGCTGCGGAGTCTTCAGCTTGGCGGCGATGGTGGTCACCGACATCGAGGACGTGTTTGTTGCCAGGATGCAGTCGGGCCCGACGATGCCTTCCAGTTCCGCAAACAGCACGCGCTTGGCATCGAGGTTCTCGATGATGGCCTCAACAATCATGTGACAGTCCTTGAACTCAGCGAGCGACTTGGCCACGCGGATGCGACCGGTGGCGGTATCGGCTTCAGCCTGGGTCATGCTGCCCTTCTCGGCGGCGCGGGAAAGCATTTTGGCGACGAAATCCCTGGCTTCGTCTGCTGCTCCCTCGCGGGTATCCATCATCAGCACGTTCATGCCGCCTGCCGCGGAAACCTGGACGATGCCGCGACCCATGGCACCGGTCCCGATGACGCCGATGCAGAGATCGGCGCGATGGGCGTCAAAAGTCATGTTTTCTTTCTGTCCGAATTTGAATGGATGGAAAAGGGTATCGGCTAGCGGCCCTTGAATACCGGTTTGCGTTTTTCTGCAAAGGCCGCCTGCCCTTCCTTGTAGTCCTCGCTCTTGTAGCAGACATCGACCATCTTCTGCAGCTTGTCCATGTCGCGTTTCGCGGGGTCTTTGCCGTATTCGATCAGAGAGGCCTTGACGGATGCCAGCGTCAGCGGGGCATTGCCGGCAATCACTTTGGCGTAGTCGATCGTGTACTGCTCAAGCTCCGCGACCGGTACCACGCGATTGACCAGGTTCATCTGCAGTGCTTCCTGCGCATTGAACTGGCGTGCGGTGAAGAAAATTTCCGCGGTGAATTGCGGACCGACCACGTCGGTCAGCCTTTTGACGCCGGCAAAGCGGTAACCGAGCCCGAGCTTGCCTGCAGGAACGCCAAACTTGGCGTCCTCGGAGGCGATACGGATGTCGCAGTTCACTGCAATTGCGGTCCCGCCGCCTATACAGTAACCGCGCACCATGGCGATGGTCGGTTTGGCGCATTCCTGCAGAGTTTTGCCGGCCAGGTCGGCGGCGGCATTGTAGGCAGCCACGGCATCTTCGCTGCTGCGCTTTTCCTTGAACTGCGAGATGTCGGCGCCGGCGACGAAGGCTTTTTCACCGGCTCCCTTGAGAATGATCACTCGTACTTCTGGGTCGGCCACGAAGTTGTCAAGAATCACCGGCAGCGCCTGCCACATCTCGAAGGAGACCGCATTGTGCCGTGCGGGGTTGTTGAAGGTGATCCAGCCGATGCCGTCCTTTTTTTCGAACAGCAGGCGATCTGTCATGGGTACGCTGGCTTTATCCGGTGCATTCATGGTCATTCCTGTGGGTTCACAATGTAAGAAACGCAGCCCGTCATTTTAACCGATGGCAACCCCGGCTGTACGCTTCCAGGAGTGATTTGCCAGTGCACTCACCCACTGGACTGAGTCCTTCAGCGGCCTCCCGTTCCGACGGCAAGGCATGGATGGCCGGCACCCATGACTTGTCCGCGGAGGTTCAGTCGCCGGGCATGCCGTTGCGCAGGAGATCCCGCGCAATGAACCAGCGGTGCACCTCGCTCGGCCCTTCGAATATGCGCAGCACCCGGCAGGCGCGGTAGATGTATTCGATCGGCAATTCCTTGGCGACTCCCATGCCGCCCAGCAATTGCACTGCGCGGTCGGCAATGCGGCCGATCATTTCGCTGCCCTGCAGCTTGACCATCGCTGCTTCACGGCGCCAGTTGGTGTCCCCCTGGTCCATCTTCCAGGCCAGCCGCCAGGTGATCCAGCGAACCATTTCCATTTCCTGCCAGCTGTCGGCCAGCCACCACTGCACCTGCTGGCGCTCAGCCAGCAAGGCGCCGAATGTTTTGCGCTCGTTGGCCTGCTTGAGCATGTAATCCATGCAGCGTCGGGCGTAGCCGAGTGCACGGCAGGCGATTTCCATGCGGCGCACGCCGAGCCGGTTCTGCATCGGCGCGAATCCCTGCCCCACTTCACCCAGCACCTGGTCGTCGGAGAGTTCGACGTTGTCGAAAAACACAGCGTACGGTGAATGCTCGCCCATGGTGTTGAAAACGGAAGGAATCGACAGGCCCTTGGTGCCCTTGTCCACCAGGAATGCGGTCATGCCGCCGCGCGAGCCCTTGGCCGGATCCGTCACCGCCATTGCGATCAGGAAATCGGCGTGACGCGCATGACTGATCCAGATTTTCTGGCCGTTGAGTACCCATTTGCCGTTCTTGTATTCGGCGCGTGTCTTCATGCCCGCCGGGTCGGAACCGGCGCCGGGTTCGGAAATGGCGATTGCGCTTTTCTTTTCCCCGTTGGCATAGGGCAGCAGGTACTTCTGGATCTGGCTACCCTTGCACGTCTCACGCAGCATCCACAGGTTGGGGCTGTCCGGCGGCAGCACGTAGGGCACGATGCTGGTTTTGAGTTCCTCGATGACGACGGCCTTGGCCAGCATGCCGAGATTCTGTCCGCCAAACTCTTCCGGTGCATCGATGCCGTAAAGACCGATGGCCTTGGCCTTGCGGTGGAGTTCCTTTTCGACGTCGGGATCAATCAGTGGCGCATCGGTCAGTCCGCGCTCGGCTTCGCGCTTGATGACGTCGCGTTCCAGCGGCAGCAGTTCTTCGCGCACGAAGCGGGCGACGGTGTCGCGCAGCATGCGCAGTTCTTCGGGTAGTGTGAAATCCATGTTTTTCTCCGTTATTCCAGCACCATCAGCCAGTCGACAGCGGTTGCGCCCTGCGGCCCTGCCAGCACCGGATTGAGATCGAGCTCGGCGAG
>JAYQOT010000020.1:0-4493 GCA_038144955.1 Burkholderiales bacterium
CGCCGCTGCTGGTCAAGCGCGCGCAGCTCTCCGGCCGCTAGTCAAAAAAAGGCGCAACCTTGCGGTTGCGCCTGAAATTCACGTTGATGCGGAATCACGGGAGGAGGAGGGTTCCCGTGAGGAGGAGATCAGACGAAGCAGAAACTTCGCATGACCCGTGCACTGTAGCGCTACCCCTCCTGATGACATGCAGCGAACAGACCGGCTTTTCACCGCCAGTTCCGCGCGTATAAGATCATCCAAGTGCATGTTTTAATTGATATTTTTTGCGTTGCCCGGCAGGACTATACTGTCGTCATGGCCCGTTTAATCGCACTGGTTCTGGTCCTGCTGTGTTCCGGCTGCGCGGTGACGCTCTACGGCAACCAGACCACCGGCGGCGGCTCGACCTCGACCACCACCGGCAGCAGCGTGCAGGGTTCCACCCAGGTCGGCAATGCGCGCATTTCCGGCTCGTTCGGCAGTGCGCCGCCGGCTAACTTCCAGGGCGGGCAGGTGACGCTGTCGAAAGGCGCCTCCGCCGTATTGCTGCTGGGGGTGGCCATCGCCGGCGCCGTGGAGGTTGTGCGTGACTGGATGCAGCCGGAGCCGCCGCGCCGCGAGCGCCTCTCTCCTGACGGTATTTCGCACACCTGTTCGTGCTACGGCTGGAAACCCGAATTGACGCCTGCCCCGCCGCCGCAGTAAGTTCCCGCTTCCGATTTCATTTCACTCACAGGTACAACTCCATGAGCAATCCCAACAAGGACGCACCCGCGCCGTCCCCCGTTTTTCCCCAGGGCAAAAAATGGGATTTCAAAAAACGTGAAGGCATCTACGAATCCGACGTCACCGCGCTGGTGCGCCGCCTGTTGCAGGATGATTCCATCCGCGAAGACCAGCGCCAGGCGTGGGAACGCTGGCGCAACGATCCTTCGGGGCTGAAGCGATGAGCGCCGCCACCATCACACGCGGCCTCGGTCTCGCGCTGCTGTTTGCGGCCACGCTGGCCGGGGCGCAGACCTTTCCTTCGAAACCGGTACGTTTCGTCGTGCCCTATGCGCCCGGCGGCAGCACCGACACGTTGGCACGCACCATCGGCACCAAGCTGACCGACCATCTGGGCCAGCAGGTCGTCGTCGACAACCGCCCCGGCGCCAACGGCGACATCGGCATGACCATCGTCGCGCGCGCACCAGCCGACGGCTACACCATCGTGCTCGGCTACATCGCCAACCTCGGCATCGGGCCCAGCCTCTACGCCAAGATGCCCTACGACCCGATCAGGGACTTTGCCTCGATCACCCAGGTCGCTGGCGCGTCGAACATTCTGGTGGTGCATCCGTCGCTGCCGGTGAAGAACCTCGGCGAACTCGTTGCCTGGGCCAAGGCCAATCCGAAAAAGCTGTCGTTCGCTTCGGCGGGCGTTGCCAGCGTCGGCCACCTCACCGGCGAACTGCTCAACGACATGGCCGGCATCGACATGCTGCACGTGCCGTACAAGGGCAGCGGCCAGGCGATTTCCGACCTCGTCGGCGGTCACATCAAGATGATGATCAGCGGCATGGCTTCGACACTGCCGCACGTGCGCTCGGGGAAACTGGTGGCGGTTGCCACCACCGGCAGCAAGCGCACGCCGGCCACGCCCGACGTGCCGACCATCGCCGAATCCGGTTTCAGGAATTTCGAGGCGAGTTCCTGGTTCGGCGTGCTGGCGCCTGCGGGCACGCCGAAGCCGGTGGTGATGCGCCTTAACGCCGACATCCGCAAGGCGCTGCAGGATCCTGCCGTCGAGAAACGCCTCGCCGGCGTCGGCTTCGAAATCGTCAGCGGCACGCCGGAAGAATTCACCGCCTACATGAAGTCGGAGATCAAGAAGTGGGCGAAGGTGGTGAAGGCGGCGGGGGTGAAGCAGGAGTAGATGGATTGGCCGGGGGCAACCAAATGCGCCCCCCTCTCCCCGTAAACTTACGGGGAGACAAGGGAACACTTGAAGCGAAGCAGGGTTGGGGAGAGGGGTAACAACAGTCGGTCATTTCCGCCCCTCTAGTGAAGTTGTCCTTGCTGTTAGCTTGCGATGATTGACCGGGGGCGCCCCGGACTCGGTGCGCGAAGCGGGGTGCGGGCAGGGGCGCCAGCGGCTGCGTTCAAATATCGCTGACCGGGGCGCTGCGGCTGCTCCCGCAAACGAGCCTGCGGCTAACGAGTCGCAGCCGCCTCCCGGCGGCTGGTTACTTTTCTTGCTCCGCCAAGAAAAGTAACCAAAAGAAGGCGGCCCCGGTTCGCCGGTCCTGCGGACTTCCCTGCGCTGCTCGTCCCGCCGGGCGGCTGCGGAACTCGCCCTTGCCGTTACACGGCAAGGGCTCAGACAGTCCTCGCCGACCCCACCCGGCGTGACTACGCTGCTCGGCGGCTCACAAGGGGAATCGGGTGGTTCGCGCTGGCACGAATGACATGCACATGCGCGGAATTCGGCTATTCTTTGCTTTATTCCTCCGCGATGGTTTTCACGCCAGTTTTATCAAGGTCGAAATCGCGGGGGGTTATGGATAGATAATTGATTTCATTAAGTAAATTATGAATTTTGGCCGGGATGTTAACCATCGCACCGGAATGTTATCCGGCGTTATTGACGTATAAAACTAGTTGGGCCACACAAACAACGCTCATCCACAAGGAGGAAGCACATGAAAGCCAATCTATTTGCTGCACTTTTTGCATCACTGATCATCGCGGGTTGCGCTACAGCCCCGCAAGCACCACCAGAGCCGCTAATCTCTGTTCAGTTGCGTGGAACCTCAGTTGAAGTTCAGCAGTTCATCGAAGATCGCTTCCGCAAGAATGCCAGCAACGGCTTCCGCGTTGAGTCAGCAACTGATCGTGCCATCACCCTTAAGGCAAACTGCACGGACGTTCCAAACATGAACGCCTTCAAGTGCGCCGCAATCATGATGGCAGTTGGCAACAGTCGTTGGGACGGCCCATACGCCGTCATTACGTTCAGAACCGCCGAGATACGCGGTATCGTGAATCTGACAGTTTCTTCCGAGTGGTTTGCCACAAACGCCTTCGGAAAAACAAATTGCATGCCGAACGGAAGCAATGCAGAGGCAAACGATCTGCTTCGAAAGATTGACCAGACCTATCAGCGGGAAGTTCGGCCTCTCCAAGCTGGATGAACAGCGACAATGTGGCCCAACCCATCATTCCACCGGACCTGCGCGAAAAGCCGCGCAGGCCGGTGAATTCAGACGTTAGGTGTCATGGCGAGCGCCACACCATTACCACTGCATCAACGATTGGGTTTCGGTTGGGGTGTTCCCGTGGCGGCCTATTGGCTGTGGCTCTATATCGTCACGAGAAATGCCGACCCCATGGCATTCCCCATTATTTTCTCTGCTGCGGTATTTGTGCCCTTTCTTAACCTGTGGGTGCTTTTCGTTCATAGTTCAAATCGTCTGGCTGTAGCCTCTTTGGGTCTTTTGCTTCCCGTTGCTGCAGCACTTTTTCTCACTCTATGGTGAGCAAATGACACCTAACTCCAATCGCACCCGACCGCCTTCAGCGGCGGGTGAATACGAACGTTACCGCCGCACCAACCCCAACTTCTCATACACCGGTCGTATCTGCGCGGTGATGGCCGGGCGCATTCTCAGTAGCGTGAATACCGCCAGCGCGCAGCCGAGCCCGCCCAAGGTCAGTGTGGTGCGCGGGCCGATCAGGTCCGATAACGCCCCAGCCGCGAGTGCACCGAAGGGTGAGATGCCGAGGAAGGCGACGGTATAGAGGCTCATCACCCGGCCGCGTTTGCCGTCTTCGACGATAGTCTGCAGGATCATGTTGACCGATACCGAGGTGACGAGGATGCCGAAGCCGACCACCGACAGCAGCGGCAGTGCATACCAGGTCGAAGGCATGTGCGGGAACAGCATCAGCGCCACGGCGGCTGCCCCGCTAGCGGCGATGATGATGCGGATGAGGCCGCGGGCATTGGGCCGCGAGGCAAGGAACAGCGTGCCGCAGATCGCGCCGAAGCCGCTGGCGCCCATCAGGTAACCCATGTCGTCGGCGCCGCCGCGGAAAACTTCACGCACCAGCGCCGGCATCAGCGTCGAGTAGGGCGTCGCAAGAAAAGCCACGGTCGCCAGCATCAGCAGCAGCGCCCGGATCGGCATCGTGTGCCAGGCATAGGCGAAACCTTCGCGCAGGCTGTCGAGCATCGACGTGTTTGACGGTGTGCGCGGCTGCGGGGTGACGCGCATCATCATGAACGAGATCACCACCGCGACGTAGGTGATGGCGTTGATCAGGAAGCAATGCGCCTCGCTGAGTATGCCAATCAGCACGCCGGCGATGGCGGGGCCGACCAGCCGTCCGCAGTTGGCCATCAGCGAGGTCAGTGCGATGGCATTGGGCAGGTCTTCCTTGCCGTTGACGAGTTCGAGCATGTAGGCGTGGCGGATCGGCAGTTCGAAGGCGACGAACACGCCCATCAGCATCGACAGCACGATGAT
>JAYQOT010000020.1:4942-38218 GCA_038144955.1 Burkholderiales bacterium
CGCGTCATCACCCTGTTCCAGTTGCTGGTCGTGGTGGTGATGTGGAACAGCGCCTACAAGGGCGCGCGGGTGCTCAATACCCTGTATGCGCTGCAGCTCGGCGCATCGCCTTTCGAGACCGGCCTGCTGCTCGCCACCTACGGTGTGTTCCCGTTGCTGCTGGCGGTGGCCGCGGGGCGCGTCGCCGATCGTCATGGCGCGCGGACGCCGATCATTGCCGGCATGGTGATCTGTACGCTCGGGGTGGTGGTGCCCTGGGGCGCCACCAGTCTGCCCCTGTTGTACGTCGCTGCCGCGGTGACCGGACTCGGTTTCATCCTCGGCCAGGTGGCGTTCCAGTCGCTGGTCGGTTCGCTGGGCGAAGGCGAAGCACGCACCCGCAATTTCAATCTTTACGCGCTGATCATCGCCGTCGCCGATTTTGCCGGACCGGTGCTGGCGGGGATATTCATCGATCAGGCCGGCCATTCCAAAACCTATCTGCTGCTGGGTGCGCTGGCGGCTGCAGGCACTGTGACCCTGATTGCGCTGGCACAGCGGGTTCCGCGCAATCTGAAGCCGGCGGCCCGGGCTGCGGGAACACGGGTCAGGGATCTGTTCGGCGATCCGGACATGCGTCGCGTGCTGATCGCCGGGGCAGTGGTGATGACCGGCATCGACCTGTTCCAGCTCTACCTTCCGCTCTATGGTCACGAAGCGGGGCTGTCGGCGACCGCGATCGGCATGATCATGGGTGCGGCCGCGGCAGCGACATTTGTCAGCCGGGCGACGTTGCCCTGGCTGGTGCGCCGTTACGGTGAGGAAACCACGCTGCTCTACGCGTTGTTCCTCGGCGCGGCGATGTTTGCGCTGATCCCGTTCTTCAAGGGCGCAGTGGTGCTCGGTGCCATCTGCTTTGCGCTGGGACTGGGCATGGGGCTGGGGCAGCCGCTGACGGTGATGCTGTGCTACAACTATTCGCCACCGGGGCGTGCTGGTGAATCGCTGGGACTGCGCATCGCCATCAACAACACCATGCACGTCGGTGTGCCGGCCGCGTTCGGTGCGGTTGGCGCCGCGTTCGGGCTGGCACCGGTGTTCTGGGTCAGTGCTGCGGTGCTGGCCGGCGGCAGCTGGCTGAGCCGCAAGCGCGCCTAGGGAAAAATTTCGCGATGACCATGTCCATCCACCTGGCGCTGCTGGTGATACTGCTCAACATGAGCGCGTTCCGCGGCAGCAAGGTGCTGGTGTCGCTGTTCGCGCTGGAGCTCGGTGCGCCGCAGATCATGCTCGGCGTGATCGTCGCGCTGTATTCGCTGTGTCCGATGCTGCTGGCGCTCTACGCGGGCAAGCTCGCCGACCGTTTCGGCGTGCGCTGGCCGCTGGTGCTGGGCTGCCTCGGCATGTCGCTGTCGCTGGTGCTGCCCGGCGCACT
Source organism: Burkholderiales bacterium (assembly GCA_038144955.1). Taxonomy (GTDB): domain Bacteria; phylum Pseudomonadota; class Gammaproteobacteria; order Burkholderiales; family SG8-41. Next base: position 6,357 of record JAYQOT010000020.1, read on the forward strand.
GCCTACACTGCATGCGCTGTATCTGTCGGCGCTGCTGATCGGCGCCGCGCATGTGTTCTACAACGTCTCGGTGCAGAATCTGGTCGGCATGCTCAGCGCGCCGGAATCACGGACGCGCAATTTCAGTAATCTCAGCCTGATGATCGCCTGCGGCGGCTTCATCGGTCCGCTGATCGCCGGTTTTGCCATCGATACCTTCGGGCATGCCATCGGTTACCTGTGCATCGCCGGGCTGCCTGCCGTGTCGGCGCTGATCATGTTCAATGCGCGACGCCATCTGGCGGCATTGAGCGGCGGCAAGGGCAAGAAGGACGAGGAGGCCGGCTATGCAGTGGGGCTGCTTTCCAACGTGCCGTTGCGGCGCACGCTGATCACCAGCGGCATCATTCTCACCGCGATCGACCTGTTCCAGTTCTACATGCCGATCTACGGCCATGCGATCGGGCTGTCGGCCTCCGCCATCGGCGGTGTGCTGGCGATGTTCGCGCTGGCCTCGTTCCTGGTGCGCATCGTGCTGCCGCAGATTTCTTCGCACTTCGGCGAGGAAAAGGTGCTGGTGGCCTCGATATTCATTGCCTCGGGTACCTACCTGCTGTTCCCGCTGGTCGAAAGCGGCCTGCTGCTGGGCGCCATTGCATTCCTGCTCGGACTCGGCACCGGCTGCGGCCAGCCGCTGACGCTGATGATGATCTACGCGCGCGCGCCGGAAGGGCGCTCCGGCGAGGCGCTGGGCCTGCGCATGAGCATCAACAACCTGACCCATATCGCGGTGCCGCTGTTTTTCGGCGCCATCGGCAGTGCCTTCGGCGTCGCGCCCGTATTTTTGATGAATGCAGCGATGCTGGGAGCTGGCGGAATCCTGAGTAACAGGCGTTAGGTCAGCCGATATAATTTGGCGAACCATTGAGGAATAAACCATGAAAATTGCAGTCATTGATGATTACCAGGACGCCTTCCGTAACACTGCGGGCGCGAAGAAACTCGCGGGCCACGAATTTCTGGTCTATAACGACACCGAAAAGGATCCGGCCAAGCTTGCCGAGCGCCTGAAGGATGCGGAAATCCTGGTGCTGACGCAGCAGCGCTCGAAAATGCCGCGCGCGGTAATCGACAAGCTGCCGAAGCTGAAAATGATCAGCCAGACCGGCCGCAACGCCTATCACATCGACATTGCCGCCTGTACCGAGAAGGGCATCCTGATATCGGCAGGCGGCAGTGGCAATCCAACGCCGACCGCGGAACTGGCCTGGGGCCTGATCATCGCTGCGTTGCGGCGCATCCCGCAGGAAGCGCAGCGGCTGAAGAACGGCCAGTGGCAGAATTCGGTGGGCACCGGGCTTGCCGGCAAGACGCTGGGCATTTATGCCTACGGTCGCATCGGCAGCATGGTGGCGAAAGTGGGCAAGGCCTTTGACATGAAAGTGGTGTGCTGGGGCCGCGAAGGTTCGACGGCGAAGGCGAAAGCCGCGGGATTCGAAGTGGCGGCGAGCCGCGAAGCGTTTTTTGCGGAGTCCGACGTGATTTCCATCCATTTGCCGCTGAACGACGGCACCCGCGGCATCGTCACCGCGGAGGATCTGGCGCGGATGAAAACCACGGCGCTGATCGTCAACACCAGCCGCGCGCCGATCATTGCCAAGGATGCGCTGGTCAACGCGCTGAAGGCAGGGCGGCCGGGACGCGCCGCAATCGACGTCTACGAGGAAGAGCCGGTGCTCAATGCGTCGCATCCGCTGATCGGCATGGACAACGTGGTGTGCACGCCGCATCTCGGCTACGTCGAGGAAGCGACCTATGAATCGTATTACGGCACCGCCGTCGAGCAGATCCTGGCGTTCATCGCCGGCAAACCGATCAACGTCGCCAATCCGGACGTGCTGAAAAAATAAAGAGCTGGGACGGAGAAAGATCATGGCAATAAAAAAAATGCGCTGCGGCATGGCCGCGGTCCAGGCGCTGCGCGCGGCGGGCGTGAAGAAAATTTTCGGGCTGATGGGCTCGAGTACGCTGGAGATGTACGACGCGCTCTACGATTTCAGGGACGAGATGGAATACATCGGTGTGCGCCATGAAAACTGCGGCATGCACATGGCGGATGCCTACGGCCGCGTCACCCAGACGCCCGGCACTTTCATCTGCGGGCAGGCAGGACCCGGCTCGGCCAACATGGTGCTCGGTCTGGCGCAGGCGAAATTCGCCTATTCGCCGGTGGTGGCGATCACCGGTCTGGCGTCCACCGAGCACATCGGCCGCGATGCGTTTCAGGAGATTGATCAAAACACGCTGTTCCTGCCGGTGACCAAGCGGGTGATGACCGTGCCGCGGCCCGACCGCATACCCGAGTTCATCCTCGAGGCCTACCGCATCGCCAACTCCGGCCGCCGCGGCCCGGTGGTGGTCAACATCGCGCGCGACCTGTTCAACCACGACATCGAAGCCGACATCCCGCAAAGCCTGCCGGAAATCCGCTCCCCGGCCGCCGATGCCGTCGCGTTGCAGGAAATGCAGAAGCTGATCTTCGCCGCAAAAAAACCGGTGATCCACGCCGGCGCCGGCATCAAATGGTCACGTGCAAGCAAGCAGCTCGCGGCACTGGCGGAGAAGCTGCAGATTCCGGTGACGAGTTCCGCAGGCCATGCCGACATCCTGCCGCTGGACTTCAAATGGCATGCCGGCGGCGTCGGGCCGCGCGGCAATCCGGTCGCCAGCACGCTGACGCGCGAGGCCGACTTGATCATCGCGCTGGGTACGCGGCTGGGCTTCAACACCACGTTTTACAAGAACACCGACATTTCGCCGACCGCGAAGATCATCCAGGTCGATGTCGATCCGCTGGCCCTGGGCCGCTATTTCCCGGTGACGCTGGCGGTGGCGGCGGATGCCGGTGCGGTGATCGACGGATTGGCTGCGCTGATGCAGCCGGTGACTTCAGCGCCATGGGCGGCGCGCAATGAATTCTTCTTCAAATCACGTCAGGCGCTGCTTGCCGAGCGCAAGGCTTCGGGTTCGCGCAGCGGAACGCCGATGCATCCCGACGTAATTTACGAAGAAGTGCGCCAGGCGGCGCCGCGGAACGCGATCTTCACGCTCGATGCCGGCACGACAGGATTTCAGGCCACCGACCAGCTGCCGTTCTACGAGGCGCCGGCGCTGCTGACGCCACTCGACTGTGGCATGGTGGGCTTTTCCTACTCCGCGGCCATCGGCGCCAAGGTCGCGGCGCCGGAGCGCGCGGCGATATCACTGATGGGCGACGGCGGTTTCGGCATGACCATGGGCGAGATGACCACCGCGGTGGCGAGCAACATTCCTGCCATCGGCATCGTCATGGACAACGGCACCTGGGGTTCGGAAATTGCCTACCAGCGCGATTTCTATGACGGTCGTTACATCGGCGCACACGTGCACAGCCCGCGCTTTGACGAAGTGATGAAGCTCACCGGCGGCAACGGTTACCACCCGACGGCGCCGGGAGAAACTGCGGATGCGCTGCGCGATGCGTTGAGAGCCGGCAAACCGGCGATCATCCACGTCAAGATTGATCCCGAGGCGACGATCAGTTTCCGCAAGGACGCGCTGAAGAAGCGCAGTTGACCGGGATTCAGACCCCGATAGCCCGTCCTGCCGAGGTTGCAACCAGGGCGACCCCGGACACCAACAGCACGACGAGAACGATTTTTCGGAATCCGGCTTCGTCAATTTTTCCGTAGAGTTTCCATCCCAGCCAGGTGCCGGCAGCAAGGGCCGGCAGCCCGACCGCAAACAGCAGCAGTGAGTCCCGGGTCACGCCGCCGGTGCCGCTCAGCGCCACGATCGTGATTGCGAAAGTGACGACAGCTGTGGGCTGGAAAACCGCGCGCTGTTCGTCCCGCGTCCAGCCCCGCATGCTGCACCATATCGCCGGCAGCACACCGCCCAGTCCGGTGGCGCCGCCCAGCACCCCGTTGAGCAAGCCGACGAAGCCATCGGCCATTCTGCGCATGCCCTTGAATACCGGCATGCCGGGTTTGGCCAGGTTGTAAAGGCTGAACGCCACAAGCAACGCGCCTATGAATAGTCGCAGCGATTCCGGCGCAATCCACTTCAGCAGCATGACGCCCGCCGGGATCCCCACCACGCTGCCGGCGACAAAAGGAATCAGTCTTTGCATGTTCAGGGACTTGCGCAGCTTCCATACCGCGTATCCCTGGACCAGCAACGCATAGGCAACGATCAGGAAAGTACTTTGGGAGGGATTCAATGCGTGCAGCCAGATCGCCGCAGCGACCATGCCGAACGCGAAGCCCGCGAGGCTGGTGACAAATGCCGCGGCGAAGGTGCCGAGCATCAGGATTGCCAGTGTGGTCAATGGAAGCTCGGGCACTTGGATTCCTCGCCTGGGGTGAGGGTGTCGGCGATGAGTATAAACGTCGCCGGTTTCACCGTGTATATTGCCGATTGCAGCAGTTACTTTCTGATGAAAGCAAACTTTTTGCGCTGCACCGTATTATTCAAAGGCCTCTTTTGAACCTCCCGATCACGCCACTGCAGTTGATGGACTACCTCGGCGTCGCCGTGTTCGCTGTGAGCGGCGTGCTCGCCGCCGGGCGCAAGCACCTCGACTGGTTCGGCGTGCTGGTCATCGCCACCGTCACCGCTATCGGCGGCGGCACGTTGCGCGACCTGCTGATCGACCGCCCGGTGTTCTGGCTGGGCGACACCGGCTACCTGTGGGCCATTTTTGCGGCGACGCTGACGACTTTACTGGTGGTGCGTTTCCGCGAAATCCCGTTGCGCGCGCTGCTGGTGGCCGACGCGCTCGGACTTGCCCTGTTCGCGATCAGCGGTGCACGCATTGCCGAAGCTGCGGGTTACGGCGGCATTGTCGCCGTGATCCTCGGCACCATGACCGGCGTCGCCGGCGGTGTGTTCCGCGACATGCTGCTGGCGGAAATCCCGCTGCTGCTGCGCGACGGCGAGATTTACGCCACCGCAGCGATCCTTGGCATCGTGGTGTACCTGGTATTGCAGGGGACCGGGTTTGACCGGCTGAACGCCGGATACGCCGGGATGGCGACCATCGTCGTCATCCGCTTTACCGCGATATTTTTTGCGCTGCGCGTGCCCGCGCTGCGCCTGGGCGAACCTAAAAAGAAAGAGTGATACGCCGCCGGCTCAATGGAGGTGGCGATTGCGCGGATGCAGCGGAATCACCGTCGACGTAGTGCTTGCCGGATTTTTATCACCTGCAGCCGGTTTCGCCGGCGCCTGCGCATCGAACATGCGGGTGACCAGTTCAGTGACTTGTTCGACTTCCGGTTTTCCGAGATGGCGCGACAGCATGTGGTTGAGGTCTTCGACCACGCACTGGCGGCGGAATTCGTGGATGGCTTCCGGCGTCGGACCGACGAAGAACTGGTAGAACTCGTCCTCGCCGTTGTCGGGATAGTAGGTGACCTCGACTTCGGAGGCGTATTCGGTCAGCGGACCGAGGCTGTTGCAGGCTTCGGTGAGCTTGTTGTGGAAGCTGCGGCCGACATCACCGGTCCAGCAGATGCTGACCACGCGTTCGCGCGTGTCGAAGACGATGCCCGGTTCTTCGCGTTCAAGGCTCTTGGCATCGGAAATGTGGTCGGCATCGACGTAATCCAGCCACGGGCGCAAGGCCAGTTCGATCTGCGAGAGCTTCACGCCCTTGCACAGGAAAATGCTGCCGTGGACATGGACTTCGGTTTTCATTGCTGATCAGATCCGGAGAGGTTGCAGACTGCTGCGGGGCGACAAGGATAACACAACAGGAAGTGATTAAAAAATGTTTAAAAACAACAAGTTATATCGTATCCGGCGGGCAGGGTGAAGTTCAGGCCGCATGGAACAGGCGGCCGCCACCGGCAGCGGCATGTCTTGCGCCCGCGAGGCGCAGCATGCGCCACATCGATGCCTGGTTGCTGGTGACCACGGGCTTGCCCAGATCCTGTTCCAGCGTCTCGATGATTTCCAGCGTGCGCAGGTTGGAGCAGCCGATGAACACGGCCTCCGCATCCGGGCGATCGACTTTTTTTGCCAGCGCAGCGACACGGTCGGGCGTGACCGCGGCATGGGCCTGGGTGCCGAAGCCTTCGATTGCCAGCACCGTGAAGCCGGCGGCTTCAAGGTATTGCCGGGTTTTGGCATTGAGCCACGGTTCGTAGGCGGTGGCCACGCTGATGCGTGTGGCGCCCAGGGCGGCGAGCGCATCGGTGATGGCGGAGGCCGAGGTGGCGCCCGGTATTCCGGTAGCCGTTTCGATCTGCGCGCCCATGTCGCGGTCGTACTGCGGACCCTTGATGAATCCGCCGGCGGTGCAGCCATAACAGATCACGCTCACTTTGGCGTGCGCTAGCAGTTGCGCGGCCGCGGGCACCTGGGTGCCCATCCACATCAGGGTTTGTTAGGTGTGGGGAGTATGCGAGATGCGTTGCGTGTGCACCGAAATCCCGTTCCCGGCCATGCGCTGGGCTTCATATTCCATGACCGTGTTCCAGGACGGCACGATCATGCCGAGTTTGTGCTGCCATGCCTGCACGGTGTCCAAGCGGCTCTCCTTTGCAAAATTGCACCGGCGCTTGCGGACCCTGCGGCCGGGTTGACCTGCCTGCGAACGTGAGCCTACTATGACTTCCAAACCCGGGGGAGACAATAATGAATGCGTTATCCGCGAAGAAAGCAGTGATTGCGGCATGCGGCCTGTTGGCGATTTTCTCCTTGCCGGTGCTGCAGGCCGGTGCGCAGACCTATCCTGCAAAGCCGGTTCGCATCGTCGTGCCGTATCCGCCGGGGGGCGTGACCGACATCCTGACCCGCCTGATCGGCCAGAAACTGACCGATGCCTGGAAGCAGCAGGTGATCATCGACAACCGCGCCGGCGGCAGCGGCAACATCGGCGCCGAATTGGTGGTGCGTGCGCCGGGAGACGGCTACACGCTGCTGTCGGCGTCGACAGTACATACCGTGAACCCCAGCCTGTACCCAAAACTGGGCTACGACCCGCTCAAGGACTTCACGCCGATCATGCTGCTGGCACAGGTTGCCAACGTGCTGGTGGTGCATCCTTCGGTGCCGGTGAAGTCGCTCAAGGAATTCATCGCATTCGCGAAACAGCGTCCGGACCAGTTGCATTACAGTTCGGCCGGCAACGGCAGCGCGCCGCACCTGACCGCGGAAATGTTCAAGACCATGACCGGCACGCGCATGGTGCACGTGCCGTACAAGGGCGCTGCGCCGGCGATGGCCGATCTGCTCGCGGGCCACGTGATGCTGACCTTTGCCACGGCGCCTTCCGGCGTGCCGCTGGTGCAGCAGGGCAGGTTGCGGGCGCTCGGCGTCAGCAGCGCAAAACGCATGCCCGCCTTGCCGGATGTGCCGACGATAGCCGAGGCCGGTGTGGCCGGCTATGAGGCTGTCGGCTGGAACGGGCTGGTGGGGCCGGCGGGCATGAGGCCCGCGGTCGTCAATGCCATCAATGCCGAGGTGACGCGCATACTCAAGGCGCAGGATGTGCACCAGCGGCTGGTGGGCCTGGGACTGGAGCCGCGCACCAGCACGCCCGCAGAGCTTGCGGGCTTCCTGAAGGAAGAGGTGGTGAAGTGGGCGAAAGTCGTCAAGGACTCCGGCGCCCGCGTGGATTGAGCCAGGCTGCGTTTGCGGCAGCCCCGCGTTGCTAGTCCGGCAACAGCCCCAGGTCGTTCAGCAGTCGGCCCATGACTACGCGCTCGCGATCGAGGAACGCTTTCAGTTCATTGCCGCCGAGATAGGTGTTCGCCCAGTATTTTTCCGCCAGCGTGGCGCTCCACTCGGGAGTGGCCGTCGCGGCGCGTAACGCCTGGTCCCAGAACTCGATGTGCGGCGGTGTGAGCCCGGCGGCGCCGATGACGCCGCGCCAGGTACCGATCACGCAATTCACGCCCTGTTCGGTCCAGGTCGGCACACCGGCATAGAGCCGCGGCAGGCGTTGCGGTGCAGAGACGGCAAAAGCACGCACCTCTCCGGATTCGATGGCTTTGACGGCGCTGACCGCGGTGATCGCGCCGACTTCGGCGCGCCGCTCGATGACGTCAGCCACGGCATACAGCGCAGAATCAAACACATTGATCTGCAGCGCCCGGACGTCGCCGCCGGCATGGGCGGTGACCTGCGCCAGGGCCATGTGGTTGATATTGCCGATCGCGGTGGCGAGCGCAATGCGGCAGCCTGCGGTGTCTTTCTTGAGGCGCGCCATGAAATCCGCGCCGCTGCGGATGGGCGAGTCGGCGCGTACCACGAACGCGATGTATTCGGTATAGAGGTTGGCCAGCGGTGTCAGGTCAGCATGGTCGAAATCCGCCACGCCCAACTGCTTGTTGGTGATGATGGTCGGCGAGTTGATGGCAAGCACATGCGGATCGCCATTGTGTTTGCGTAGTTGCAACCAGCCGTTGCCGCCACCCTTGCCCGGAATGTTGGTGAGTTTTGCCGGCTGTCCGAGCAGGCCCTGTGCTTCCAGGATACCGATCAGCGCGCGTGCCGGACGGTCCTGGCCGCCGCCCGCGGGCGTTCCGGCAATGATTTCGATTTCGCGGGCAGGCCGCCAGTCGTGACTCATGCTGCCTTGTCCTGACGCGGCACGAATACCACCAGCAGGTTGGCGAGGATGATCGTGCCGGCGAGGAAATAGAAGGCTGAATAAATGCCCCAGGCGTCGGCAATCATGCCGAAGGTTGCCGGAGCGATGCTGCCGCCGATGGACAGGATCGTGAACTGCAGGCCGACACCGGTGCCGGCGAGGCGCTTGGGCGTGTTCTCCACCGCCCACGCCTGCATCACCGGGCGCATCGCATACATGAAGAAGCCGACCAGCGCGACGAAGATGATGAAGGCGAAGGATTGTCCGGCGAGCACCATGCCGATGATGGTGAGGCCTGAGAGCAGCATGCTCGACATGATCACTTTCTTGCGACCCAGGGTGTCGGAGAGGTGGCCGCCAATCGGCCCCGCGATCAGCCCCGCGACCTGCATCACCGTCATGCATACGCCGACGGCGATCGGCGAATAGCCCTGTTCATAGGCCAGGTACACCGGCAGGAACACCAGCAACCCGACCTGGGTCAGCGTGCGGAAGCCGGCGCTGATGCAAATCAACATCAGCGCGCGATCGCGCAGCAGCCCGCCGAGATCGCGCAGGTATTCGCGCGCGTTCCATTTCGAACCGCTGCCGGCATTGACGTTGTGGCCGTCCTGTGCGCGCGAAGTGGCCAGTGCGCCGACCAGCATCACGATCAGCACGGACATCACCAGCCCCGGGACGATGTTGATGACGACCACCGTGCGCCAGCTGAACCACGCCAGCAGCGCGCCGGCGACCAGCGGGGCGAGTGCTTCGCCGATGTTGCCGCCCATGCCGTGGAACGACAGCACCAGACCCTTGCGGTTGGGATATTGATGGGCCAGCGTCGGAATCGCCGCCGGGTGCCACAGGTTGTTGCCGATGCCGACCAGCATCAGGCAGACGACCAGCATCCACAGGCTGTTGGTCATGCTCATCAGCGCATAGGGAAAGCCGACCCAGAACAGCGAGGCCGCCATCAGGTAGCCTTTTTTGCCGATGGCATCGACCAGCATGCCGCCGGGCAAGTTGGAGATTGCGCCGGCGATATGCTGCGCGCTCATCAGGAAACCGATCTGCGTATAGGAGAGACCGAGTTCCTTGCCGATCAGCGGCAGCAGCACGTAGAACGTCGCGGGATACCAGTGGGTCAGACCGTGTCCGGCGGAAATCAGCCACACGTCGCGGAAAGGGCGGGGTGAAAGTGCAGGAGATGCTGTGGTGTTCATAATCCGGGCTTGTTTCGCAAGCGCGGCATGATATCACGCGGTCTGCAGCTGACCCGCGGCGTATAATCTGCGCCTCATTTCCATTCCCGGCATTTCATTTTTTCCGCGCGACACAATGCGAACTGATATCCAGCGTTTCTTCAATCCGCAGTCCATCGCCATCATCGGCGCGTCACAGGATCTCGTCACCATCAGCGGGCAACCGCTCAAGCATCTGCTCAGCCACGGCTACAAGGGCAAGCTGTATCCGGTCAATCCCAAATACCAGGAAATTTCCGGGGTCAAATGCTGGCCCTCGATCGAGGCACTGCCCGAAGCACCTGAACTGGCGCTGATCCTGGTCAACGCCACGCGCGTGCCGGACATGTTGACGGCCTGCGGCAAAAAAGGCATTCCCTACGTGATCATTTTCAGTTCCGGCTTCTCGGAAATGGGTGGTGCCGGCGTGGCTGCCCAGCAGAAGCTGGCGGAAATCGCCAAACAGTACGACATCGGCGTCATCGGTCCCAACTGCCAGGGCATGATCAACGCTGCAGATGCCGTCTATGCCGGCTTCGGCTCGGTGTTCAACGCCAGCTACGAGGGCGGGACGGTGAGCATGGTGTCGCAGTCCGGCGGCTTTGGTTTTTCGGTGATGAACCTGTCGTCGCTGGATGGCGGGCTGCCGTTCCGACAGATGGTGACCACCGGCAACGAGATCGGCGTATCGACGCTGGATTTCATGGATTACTTTATCCGCGACCCCAAGACCGAGATCATCGGCACCTATATCGAGGGCGTGAAGGACGCGCGGCGCATCCTCGCCACCGGCGACAAGGCGCTTGCTGCCGGCAAGCCGGTGCTGATGTGGAAAGTCGGCAATACCGAGCAGGGCCAGAAGGCAGCGGCGTCGCACACCGCCAACCTCGGCGGTGCGATGGCGCTGTACAAGGCGGCGTTCCGACAGAAGGGCATCATCCAGGTCGAGGACATCCAGGACCTGGTCGATTACGGCCGCGCGCTGCGCGGCAAGCGGCTGCCGAAAGGCAACCGGCTGGCGATCATCACCATTTCCGGCGGCGCGGGCATCCTGATGACCGACGAAATCATTTCCCGCGGCATGCAGATGGCGCAGCTGTCTCCTGAAACGGTGGCGAAGCTGAAGGAGTTTGTGCCTTCGTTCGGCTCGGTGGGCAACCCGGTGGATGTCACCGCGGCGATATTCAACGACCTCACGCTGATCAACCGCACGCTGCAGGCGATCAACGACGATCCCGGCGTAGACTGCATCGCGATGATCAATGCCTCGCTGCAGGGCGAGATCGCGCAAAAGGTGGCTTCTGAAATTGTCGCCGTTGCCGCGAAGACCGACAAGCCGATATTCATTTCATGGAGCGCGCGCGATGCCGTCGCGCCCGAAGCCTACGCCGCGCTCGATGGCGCGTGCATACCCCACTACAAATCGCCGGTGCGCTGCGGCCGCGCGCTGGCCGCGGTGTCGTGGTACGCCGAAGCCCGCCGCCGTAACGAGGCGCAGAAAAACGACAAGCCGCCGGTGATCAGCAGCCCTGCAGCGCAGAAGATGCTCAAGGGCAGAACTGGTGACGTTGCCGAGTACGCGGCCAAGCAGGTGCTGGCCGAATACGGCATTTCGGTGACGCAGGAGCAGCTCGCAACCAGCCGTGATGCCGCGGTCACCGCCGCGCAGAACATCGGCTTCCCGGTGGCGATGAAAGTGCAGTCGGCCGACATCTCGCACAAGACCGAGGCGAAGGCGGTGAAACTCGGCGTCGCTGATGCCGCCGGTGTGGCGGAGGCCTACGATGAAATCGTCAGGAACGCGAAGGCCTACAAGGCCGATGCTCGCATCGACGGCGTGCTGGTACAGGAAATGGTCGGCGGCGGCATTGAGGCCATCGTCGGCGTTACCAACGATGCGCTGTTCGGGCCGGCGGTGATGTTCGGCCTCGGGGGCATCTTCGCCGAGGTCATGAAGGATGTCGCATTCCGGCTGGCGCCGATTACACCGGCGGTGGCGCGGGAAATGGTCGAGGAGATCAAGGGGTATCCAATACTGGCAGGAGCGCGCGGCAAACCGCCGGCCGATGTCGATGCGCTGGTCGATGCGCTGGTGAAACTGTCTGCCTTGGCGGTAGACCTCAAGGATCATGTCGGCGAGCTCGACATCAATCCGCTGATCGTGCGTTCGCGCGGGAATGGTGTGATTGCTGCGGATGCGCTGATTCGCATGAAAGGCTGAACCATGTCCGTGTCCGCTGAAGTGCGGCAGTTGTGCGACGAGGTGGCGCGCTTTGTGCGCGAGCAGGTCGATCCGCGTTCCCGCGAGATCGAGGAAAACGACGCAGTACCTGATGACCTGGTTCAGCTGGCACGCGAGGTCGGACTGTTCGGGCTGACCATTCCCGAGGAATACGGCGGCAGCGGACTCAACCTCGCCGGCAAGTGCGCCATCGAGGAAGTCATGGGCCAGGCCAATTACGGTTTCGCCACGCTGATCGGCAACCACACCGGCATCAGCACCACCGGCATCGTCGCGCTGGGCAATGCCGCGCAGAAAAAGAAATACCTGCCCCGGATGGCCAGCGGCGAATGGATCGGCAGCTTTGCGCTGACCGAGCCTCAGGCCGGTTCTGATCCGGCGGCGATGCGTACCACCGCGGTGAAGAAGGGTGACCGCTACATTCTCAACGGCGAAAAGATCTACATCACCAATGCCGGCCTCGCCCAGGTATTCACGGTGATGGCGATCACCGACAAGTCCAAAGGCATCAAGGGCATTTCGGCGTTCATCGTCGAGCGCGGCATGAAGGGCTTCAGCATTGGCAAAAACGAGCTGAAGATGGGCATGCACGGCTGTACCACTGCGCCGTTGGCGTTTACCGACTGCGAGGTGCCGGCGGAGAACCTGCTCGGCGCCGAAGGCATGGGCTACGTGCAGGCGCTGAAGACGCTGACCGCGGGCCGGGTGACGGTGTCGGCCCGCTGCTGCGGCATGATGGACAAGCTGATCGCGCAGACCGCGGAGTACATGAAGACGCGCAGCCAGGGCGGCAAAAAACTCGCCGAACACCAGGGCCTGCAGTGGATGCTCGCCGACATGGCGGTGGCGCGCGACGCGGCGCGCGGACTGACCCAGCGTGCGATCGATACGCTGATGCGCGGGGAGCGCGGCACGATGGAGGCGTCGACCGCAAAACTGTTTGCCACCGAGGCGCTGGGCCGCGTCGTCGATGCGGCGGTGCAGATCCACGGCGGCATGGGTTACATGCGCGAGGCCGGCATCGAGACCACCTTCCGCGACGCGCGCATCGTGCGCATCTACGAAGGCACCTCGGAAATCCAGCGCAACATCATCGCCGGACTGCTGCTCCGGGATGATTGATATAAGTATATGTTTTTATTGATAAATTTATTCAAGGGCGGAGTCCGCGCATGGCCAACATCCAGCAACTGATGAGTCTCGAAGGCCGCGTCAGCGTGGTCACCGGCGGTGCCACCGGCATCGGCCTGCAGATGGCAAAAGGGCTGGCGGAGGCCGGTTCGAACATCGTGATCTGCTCGCGGCGTGTCGATGTCTGCGAGGAGGCGGCGGCGCAGATCGAGAAAATCGGCGTCAAGGCGCTGGCTGTCGGCTGTGATGTCACCAAGGCCGATCAGGTTGAAGCAATGAAAGGCGACGTGCTGAAGAAATTCGGCCGTGTCGATGTGCTGGTCAACAACGCCGGCCGCGCCTGGGTGGCGCCGCCGGAGGACACGCCGCTGGAGCGCTGGCAGCAGGTATTCGATCTCAACATCACCGCGCCGTTCCTCTGTGCGCAGGCACTGGGCCGCGAGTTCATCAAGCAGAAGCGAGGCAAGGTCATCAACATCGCGTCGATTGCGGGTCTGGTCGGGCGCAATCCGAGCGCCTACAACTCGATCGCCTACGGATCGAGCAAGGGCGCACTGGTCAATTTCACCCGGGACCTTGCGGTGAAATGGGCGCAGCACAACATCCAGGTCAACTGCATCTGCCCGGGATTTTTCGTGACGCCGATCAACGAGAAGCTCTACGAAAAGAACAAGGACAACATCGAGCGCGAGATTCCTCTCAAGCGCACCGGCGGCCCCGACGACCTCAAGGGCATCGCGGTACTGCTGGCATCCGATGCATCGAATTTCATGACCGGCGCGATCATCCCGGTCGATGGCGGCGCGGTGGCCTGGTAACACCGAATCTGGGAGAGGGAAATGGCGAGCAAAGGCAAACAGTTCAAAGAACTCATCAATCGCAAGGAAATCCTCATCCAGCCCGGCGTCTACGACGGCTACAGTGTGCGACTGATCGAGCGCGCGGGATTCAAGACCGCCTCGATTTCCGGTGCCGGTGTTTCCGAAAGCCGCATGGGCTGGGCCGACCGCGGCGTGATAACTTTCGAGGAAAACCTCAACAACGCGCGGCGCCTGGCCGACTGCAGTGACCTGCTGCTGCGCGCCGATGCCGATACCGGCTATGGCAACGCGATGACCGTGCATTTCGTGGTGCGCGCCTTCGAGAAGGCCGGCATGGCGGCACTGATGATCGAGGACCAGGTGTGGCCCAAGCGCTGCGGCCACATGGCCGGCAAGTCGTGCATACCTGCCGAGGAGATGGTGCAAAAGGTCAAGGCTGCGGTGGATGCGCGCCGCGACAATGACTTTGTCGTTGTCTCGCGCACCGATGCCGCCGGTCCGCATGGCGTTGATGAGGCAATTCGCCGGCTGAATCTCTATGCCGAGGCCGGCGCCGACGTGATGTACGCCGATGCGCTGCTGTCGAAGGAGGACATCGCCAAGGTCGCGAAGAACGTGCCGAAGCCGTTGATTGTGAACATGGGCCTCGGCATGCGCCCGCGCAAGACCACGCCGCTGATGAGCCCGAAGCAGTTGCAGGACATCGGGGTGGCCGCGGTCAGCTATCCACGGCTGCTGACCACCGCCGCGTTGCGCGGCATGATGAACGCGCTCGATGTGTTCAAGAGCGAGATCGTCGGGCAGAACAAGGTGGTCGAGCGCACCGACCTGCAGGTCGGCTTCGAGGAACTCAACGACCTGATGGGCATGAAATTTCTCGACGAGATGGAACAGAAGTACAAGGGCGGCTGATTTTCCGGGAGCACATGATGGGCATGACCATCGCCGAGAAGATCCTCGCCGCCAAAAGCGGGAACAAAACCGTCGTCCCGGGCGACGTGGTCACCGTCGACGTCGATACCGTGATTCTGTTCGACAACAATTTCATGCCCAACAACTGGCGCGACATTCTCAAGGTCGCTGACCCGTCAAAAATCGTTGTCACTTTCGATCATCGCGTGCCGGCGCCGACGCAGCAGGCCGCGGCGGCGCAGGTCACCGGCCGCGCCTTCGTCAGGAAATTCGGCATCAAGCGCTTTCACGACGTCGGGCACAACCAGGGTATCAGCCACCAGCTGGTGGCTGATTACGGCTATGCGCTGCCGGGTTCGGTGCTGCTGTGCAGCGATTCGCATACCTGCAGCGCCGGCGTGTTCAATTGCCTGGCTCGTGGCGTTGGCGGACCCGACATCATCTACGCCGCAATCAAGGGCCAGACCTGGTTCCGTTGCGGCGAGACCGTGCGTTACGAACTCACCGGCAATCTCCCGGCGGCGGTGACCGCCAAGGATGCCTTCCTGCAGATCGCCGGCGTGCACGGCGAACACGCGACGATGAACGTGGAATATGGCGGCCCCGGTGTCGCCGGGTTGTCGATCAACGCGCGCAAGACCCTGAGCGCGATGTCGGCAGAGCTTTCCGCCGAATTCGCCACCTTCGAGGCGGATGAGGCGCTGGCCGAGTGGCTGCGTGCGCGCAACCCCGCGCCGTTTGAACCGGTGCGGCCCGATGCCGATGCGAAATACCTGGCCGTGCGCAAGGTCGATTTATCGACACTCGAACCGCTGGTGGCTTTGCCCGACAGCGTGGTCAACAACTCGCAGCCGGTGGGCAGGGCCGCGGGCACACGCATTGACCAGGCCTACATCGGCTCCTGCGCCAACGGCACCCAGGACGACATCGAACTGGCGGCAAGAGTGGTGAAAGGCCGGCGCGTTGCGGCGGGGGTGCGCCTCATCGTCACCCCGGCTTCGCAGACGGTGTATCGCGACACCGTGGCCAGCGGGGCGATCCAGGTGCTGCTCGATGCCGGCGCGATGATCGCGCCGCCGACCTGTGGCGCCTGCGGCGGCGGCCACATGGGGGTGCTGGGTCCGCATGAGATCTGTATTACTTCGAGTACGCGCAACTTCAAGGGGCGCATGGGCGATCCGAGTTCGCGGGTGTGGATGGGCTCACCTGCCACCGTTGCGGCTTCGGCACTGACCGGGTTCATCACCGATCCGCGGGAGTTCCTGCAGTGACAGACATCAAAAATGAGGCGATGAAGTTCAGGGGTCGTGTCTGGATTGTCGGTGACAACATCAATACCGACCTGATCCTGCCCAACAAGGCGTTCTACCTGACGCATGAAGAGC
The DNA here is from genome assembly GCA_038144955.1 of Burkholderiales bacterium. Classification (GTDB taxonomy): domain Bacteria; phylum Pseudomonadota; class Gammaproteobacteria; order Burkholderiales; family SG8-41. The sequence goes on from JAYQOT010000020.1 coordinate 22,694, forward strand.
AGGCGCAATATGTATTCCACGCCAATCGCCCGGGCTGGGCGCAGCAGGTGCAGAAGGGCGACATCCTGATCGGCGGCAGCAATTTCGGCATGGGTTCCAGCCGCGCTGCGGCGCGTTCACTGAAAAATCTCGGCCTTGCCTGCCTGGTTGCTGAATCGCTGAACGGGCTGTTCCTGCGCAACTGCGTGAACTTCGCCTTTCCGGCGCTGGAGTGTCCGGGCGTACATGCGGCGTTTACCGAAGGTGAAATTGCCGAGGTCGATTTCACCGCTGCGCAGGCACGCAACGTCACCCGCAGTCAGACTCTGTCCTGCAAGCCGCTGCCCGCACCTCTGATGGCACTGGTGCAGGCTGGTGGTGTTTATCAACTGCTTGAGCAGGAAGGTTTGATTGCGCCAAGGGTGCAGGGTGCATGAGCGCGATGTTTTTGTTGTATATTCAAAAGTCCATTATCGGCTCCGGCGCCTGATTGTCTGCGCTGGCTCCCGAGTCCAAACTTCCGGAGACCCTCATGTCGAAGATCACGCTGCAGCAAGCCAACACCATCATTGAAAAAGCTTTCGCCAAGGCGAAGGAAATGAAAGTGAAACCGCTGGCCATCGTCGTGCTCGATGATGCAGGCCATATCGTCGCCGCACAGCGTCAGGACAATGCTTCGATGTTTCGCTATGACGTCGCGCTGGGCAAGGCCTGGGGGGCGGTGGCAATGGGTTGTTCCAGCCGCGCGCTGGCGGGCCGAGCCAAGGAAAATCCCAATTTCATGATCACGCTGGCCGCTACTGCGCAGGGCAAGTTCCTGCCGCAGCCGGGCGCGGTGCTGATCAAAGATGCCGCGGGCAACATTGTCGGCTCAGCCGGTGGTAGCGGTGGCACCGGAGAGGAAGACGAGGCGGTGTGCGCCTATGGCGCCGAACAGGCCGGTCTGAAGCCGGTCATCTAGTAAAGCGGCGCATCGTCATGGCTGACAAGGCAGAAACCAAGACCAAGGGCGCCGTCAAAGGCGGCAACGGGAAATTCATCTTCCCGCTCAATGACATGGGCAAGATCGAGGCCGGCACCGGCTATTCGACCGCGGTGGGCCCGGTGGTGGAGGGCGACCGCATGCAGTGCGCGCTGGTCACCAAGCCCAAGGGCACGGGCTCGCGCCCGCACCTGCATCCCAACGAACAGTGGAATTACATTGTCAGTGGCACGCTGCGGGTCAAGGTCGGCGACGGTGACGAACAGCTGTGCGGTCCCGGCACGCTGCTGTATTTCCCGGCCAACATCGTGCACTACACGATCGCCACGCCGGAAGAAGACGTGGTGTTTTTCGCGGTGAAAGACCTGTCGCACGGCATCATCGGCAAGGCTGCGGACGGCACCATGGCCGGCGGGTACTACGACCCCGGCTACGCTCCCAAGAAGTCATAATGCCGCGCACCCCACCGGCGCAGCCGGGCATGGCGCTGGCCGACGTCGACACGCCGGCGCTGATCCTCGACCTCGACGCCTTCGAGCGCAACCTGCGGCGGCTGAATGAATCGCTTGCCGGACGCAAGTTGATGCTGCGTCCGCATGCCAAGAGCCACAAGTGTCCACAGATCGCGCTGCGCCAGATTGCGCTGGGCGCGGTCGGCGTGTGCTGCCAGAAAGTCAGCGAAGCCGAAGCGATGGTCGAGGGCGGCGTGGGCGACGTGCTGGTGGCAAACGAAGTGATCGGTCCCGCCAAACTCAAACGACTGGCAGCGCTGGCTACACGGGCGAAGGTCACGGTCTGTGCCGATGACGACGGCAATGTCCGCGATCTCGACGCGGCTGCGCGTGCCGCCGCTGTCACGCTGGATGTGCTGGTCGAGGTCAATGTCGGCGCCAACCGCTGCGGCGTCGAGCCCGGCGAGCCCGCGCTCAAAATCGCGCAGGCGATTGCCGCCTGCAAAAACCTGCGCTACGCGGGACTGCAGGCCTACCAGGGCGGAGCGCAGCATCTGCGTGAAACCGGAGAGCGTCGCGCGGCGATCGATGCCGCGGTGGCTGCGGTTGAACGTACGCTTGCGCTGATCGAGAAAGCCGGATTGCCACGCGGCAAGGTCACCGGCGCGGGCACCGGCACCTACCTGTTCGAGGCGGCGAGTCGCGTCTACGACGAACTGCAGGTGGGCTCGTATATTTTCATGGACGCCGATTACGCGAAGAACGACTGGACCGAAAGCGGCATTCCGCGTTTCGAGCACAGCCTGTTCGTGTGGACCACGGTGATGAGCCGCACGCGCCCCGATGTCGCCATTGTCGATGCGGGCCTCAAGGCTTCCAGCGTCGATTCCGGCATGCCGCGGGTTGCTGATTTTCCGCAGGCCGAGTTTCTCAAGGCCTCGGACGAGCATGGTGTGATCAAGATGAACGGCGCAAACGGCTTCGCCCTGGGCGACAAGCTCAAGCTGATTCCCGGGCACTGCGATCCGACAGTAAATCTCTATGACGAATTCGTCTGCGTGCGCGGCGGCAAGGTCGACGCCCTGTGGCCGATAACGGCGCGCGGCGCAGTCTGGTAACGGAGCACAAGGGCATGGCAAACATCAGGAAAATCGGTTTCATCGGTGTCGGCAATATGGGTAATCCGATGGCGGCAAACCTGCTCAAGGGCGGATTCGAGGTCGCGGTGTTCGACGCGCGCCCTGAAACCGCTGCCGCGTTCGTCAAGCAGCACGGCGGCAGGGCGGCTTCGTCGCTGGCGGAAGTTGCGCGTGATGCCGATGCGCTGATCACCATGCTGCCCGATGACAAGATCGTGCGCAAAGTGATGCTGGGCGAGGGCGGTGCCGCGACGGCGATGAAACGCGGTGCGGTGCTGATCGACATGGGCACCTGCGATCCCACCGGCACCCGGACCACCGCCGAAGCGCTGGAAAAAGACGGTCTTGCGATGCTTGATGCGCCGGTGATGGGCGGTGTGGTGTTCGCGAAGGACGCAACGCTCGATATCATGGCTGGCGGCAGCGACGAACTGGTTGCACGCTGCACACCGGTGCTGAAGGCGATGGGGCGCAGTGTCACGCATTGCGGTGCGGCCGGATCGGCGCATGCGATGAAGGCGCTGGCCAACTACGTCAACGCCTGCGCGCTGATCAACGCCATCGAGGCGATGACGATCGGAAAAAAATTCGGACTTGATACAAAAATGATGGCCGATGCGCTGGTGCCGATGTGTGCCGGGCGCAATCATCCGATCGAGAAAAAGGTGATCCCGCAAATCCTCACGCACAAGTATGCCACCGGCATGGCGCTGTCTTTCATCGCCAAGGATGTGAGGATCGCCGTCGATACCGCGCATGCACTCGGCGCCGCAGCGCCGCTGGCTGAGAAAGTGTCGGAACTGTGGAGCGACGCGGTGGGCAAGGTTGGCGCCACGGTCGACCAGACCGAGATCGTGCGTTACTGGGAAGAGGCGACCGGCGTCAAACTCTGACGGCGTTGAAGCATCCGCCATACGCACAGCACTGCGGCGGCGGCGAGCAGATGTTTCAGTGAGTGGCCGCTGATCGCGGCGCCGGTGGCGGCATAGATCTGGTGGTCGAGCAATTCCGCCACTTTCGCCAGCGCATACAGCCCCACGCCGTAAAGCAGGTAAAAGCGGTGCGTGTAACGGCCGGGAAATGCCAAAACCACGTAGGGGATCGCCAGCAGCGGCGCACCCTGCACCCAGATGTAGATCCGCAGGTCCTCGCTGTGCTGCCACCAGAATACGCTGAAGACACCGATGATCAGCGATATGACCAGCAGACGTGTTTCAAGCCGAATGCCGAGGTGTTCGCTGACCAGCGCGGTGAACAGCCCCATGAAGGCGACAGTCATCGGCAGCCTATCCCACACCAGCGTGCCGTCGCCGGGTGCGGCGTGATAGTACGCAGAACCGAAAAACACCAGCGCGACGCCGGTGAAAAACACCAGCCATGAGCGCCACGCGCCAATGCGGCTGCGCCAGACATGCACGATGCCGAGCCAGCCCGCGAGCAGGAACAGCAGGTTGGATGTGACATTGCCGAAATTGGCGATGCCAAGGCAGCTGCGAAAATCGGCGAAGACATGATAGCCGCGGTCCTGGAGGATGGGCGCGCCGTGGCCGATCATCAGCCATGCCAACGGACCCAGCACCAGCAGTACGAGTGCGGCGGTGCGTCCGGGATGTGGCTCTGTATTTTTCTTCATGCTGAGATCGTACTACAGGGCAATTTTTCAGGGTGAAATGTCCCCGTCCTGCGTGATCGCGATTAATATGTTGTCTTTGAACAAGCGACCATCGATCTGAGGAGGAACGAAATGGCAGCGCAGAAAACAAAAGTCGTGCTCGGTACCGCAACGCCCGGCGGCGGATTCCCCGCCTACGGCTGGCCGTATGCGGAAGCGCTCAATGCGACCGACGACACGCTGGACATCGAACCCATCAATACCAAGGGCAGCGGCGAGAATGTCGGTCGCATCGAAAACGGCGAACTCGACATTGCGCTGGCCACCGGCGAAGTGACCTACGAAGCGGTCAACGGCATCGGTCGTGCGCCTTGCAAAAACATCCGCATTATCAACGCCACTTATTCCCAGGCCGGCATGTTCATGGTGCGCGCCGACAGTCCCTATAAAACCATCAGCGACCTCGTCGGCAAGACCGTGGTGTGGGGTGCATCGAGTTCGGGATTCGTGGTGCTGGCGCGTTACGTGTTCGATGGACTCGGTCTCGACATCAAGAAGGATTTCGACGCACGGCTGCTGGAGAAGGCCGGCGACGGCCCGCCCTTGGTGAACAACGGCGAGGCGGCCGCGATGTGGGGCGGCGGCGTCGGCTGGCCTCCATTCATGAAAATCGCGGGCAATCCCAAGGGCATGCGCTTCATTTCGCCCAGTGCTGAGGAAATCAAGCGCATCCAGACCAAGCACACGTTCCTGAAGCAAACCACCATGCCCGCTGGCAGCTACCCGGGGCAGACCGGGCCGGTCAATTCGGTGGGTTCGTGGCCCTTCGTGCTGGCACGCGCATCACTGCCGGATGATGTCGCCTATCGGCTGGCGAAAGCCCTGCACAAGGGTCATGCCGCGCTTGCCGCCAAGCTCGACCAGGCGCAGGAATCGACACTGGAGAACACGCTGGCGGCGGCGCCGACCCGGGATCTGATTCATCCCGGCGTGCTCAAGTACATAAAAGAGATCGGGTTGATCTAAAACCCGTACAGCCGGGCGGGATTGCTGACCAATACCTGCTCGCGCTGTGCCTCATCCGGCACCCAGTCGATCAGCAGATCGGTGAGGTCAGCGTCGTTGGGTGTTGCACCATTGTGCATCACGTGCGGCCAGTCGGTGCCCCAGATCACCTGCTCGGCGCTGGCTTTCAGCAGCGCATGGGCGTAAGGCACGGTGTCGGCATGCGGCAGCGCTTGTCCCGAAATGCGGTATGGACCTGTTAACTTGACCCATGCCTTGCCGGCTTTCATCAGTCGCAGCAGTGCCAGAAAACCAGGGGTGTCGATGCCCGGACAGCCTTTCATGTAGCCGAGATGGCCGAGGACGATGGGTACCGGAAAGTCGGCGAAGGTTTTGTCCATGTCCGGAAATTCGTTGGCGTGCATCAGGAATTCCATATGCCAGCCCAGGGGCGCGACGCGCGCAGCGAGTTTGCGCAGCATGTCCATCGGCAACGTGCCCGCCTTGCGGTCCTTGACGTCGACGATGTTGACCCTGACGCCGCGCACGCCGGCTGCATGCATGCTGTTCAGTTCCGCGTCGCCGACGGCGGGATCGACGACGGCCACTCCGCGCAGGCGCTGCGGATCGGTTTTCATCGCGTCGAGCATAGCCGAATTGTCGGTGCCGTAGACGCTGGGTTGCACCAGCACTGCGCGGCTGACGCCCATGGTGTCGAGCATGTGCCGGTAGTCGCCCATCAAACAGTCCGGAGGCGTGTAAACCCGCGCCGGGGAGTAATCGTACTGGGTGGCGGGGCCGAGCACGTGCGCATGGGTATCGCAGGCGAACGAGGGCATCGTCAGCCTGGGCTTGCGCGGCTTGAAGTCGGGCCCGGCGCAGAGCGGCGCACCAGGACTGGGGTCGTTGACGGACATATTAATTAACTATCTGTTTTTATTTATATTTTTAGGCCGTCGCGGGCTGAGCCTGTTTCAGTCCCGGCATGTCGAATTCTATGGCCTTGAGTTCGGCGGCGAGCGACGCGCGTTCTTCCTTGGTCAGTTCGAGCAGCGGCGGGCGCACGGTGCACCACTGGGCATCGCCGCTGTACTGGGCGACGCCGGCTTTCAGCGCGGCGATCATCAGGTATTTCTTGCCGAAGGTGTTGCGTGCGACGTCGAGCGCTTTCTGCTGTGCATCGGCATCGGTGTTCTGCCATTCGCGGTAGAGCTTGTCGATCGGTCCAGGATTGACGTTGGCGGTTGCCGAGATGCAGCCTGCGCCGCCGTTCCTCATGTTGGCGAGCAGGAAGGATTCGCTGCCGACGAACATGTCGAAGCCGCTTTTCGCGAAGTTGTCGAGGAACACCTTGGTGTTGTTCCAGTCGCCGGAGCTGTCTTTCATGCCGGCAATCGCGGTGGGATATTTTTTCAGCAGCCGCTCGACCAGCTTGGGCGTGATGCCGACCACTGCAACCGGCGGGATGTGGTACAGGTAGATGCGCAGGCGGTCATCGCCGACGCGTTCGATGATTTCGGAATAGTTGCGGTAGAGGCCTTCGTCGCTGACCCCCTTGTAATAGAACGGCGGCAGCATCAGTACGCCGGCGCAGCCGGCTTTCACAGCATGTTCGGTCAGTCGCACCGAATCGGTCAGCGCGCAGCAGCCGGTGCCGGGCATCATCCGCGACGGATCGACGCCGGCGGTGAGCAGCGCATCAAGCAGCGCGGTGCGCTCGTTGAAGGACAGTGAATTGGCCTCGCTGTTGGTGCCGAAGGCGGCGAGGCCGGAGCCCTGCGAAATCAGCCATTTGCAGTGCGCGATGAAGCGCGCAGGGTCGGGATTCAGGTCTTTGTCGAACGGGGTGACCACCGGGGCGAGCACGCCCTTGATGCGTTGCGTCTTGCTCATGGGAAGAATCCTCTGCAGGAGCGGTATTGAAAAGGGATTGGTTGTCAGCGGCGAATCCGGTGAGGCCGGCGGCGCGCTACAGTCCGCATAGGATATCACCTGGTCGCGTCAGCCCGAAACCGCCGGTATATCGATTGTCAGCAACAGGGTCCGGGGTTAAGCTCCGGGCTCCGCGGCAGACCGACATCGCAGACCGCAACGCACAATATGAACCCTTAAAAACCGGAGAAGCCATGAGACATTCAGCATTGATTATTGCGGCCGTGATGGCGGCACTGCTGTTCCCGGCCCAGGCTGCCGAATATCCGACCAAGACCGTGCGCATGGTGATCGCGTTTTCACCCGGCGGCCCCAGCGACATCCTGTCGCGGCTGATTGGCGGCAAATTGTCGGAGCGCATGGGTCAGCCCTTCGTGTTTGACAATCGTCCCGGCGCCGGCGGCAACGTGGCTGGCGAGATCGTCGCCACCAGCCCTGCCGACGGATATACGCTGATGATCGCCAACAACAGCGTGCTTGCCGCCAACGCCTCGCTCTACCGCAAGATGACTTTCAATCCGGCGACCGCGCTGGTGCCGGTGGTGTGGGTGGCGTCGCAGCCGAACATCCTGGTGGTGCATCCTTCGCTGCCGGTCAAATCGGTGAAGGAATTGATCGCCCACCTGAAAGCCAATCCGGGCAAGCTGAATTACGCTTCTTCCGGCAGCGGCGCCGCCGCTCACCTCGCGGGCGAGCTGTTCAAGAGCATGACCAGGACCGACATGGTGCACATCCCGTTCAAGGGTGCGGCGCCGGCGATCACCGACGTGCTTGCGGGACGCAGTCAGATGATTTTTGCGACAGCGCTGTCGGTTAAGGCGCACCTGGATGCCAACCGCCTGCGGCCGCTGGCGGTGACCACGTCGGAACGCATGGATACCATGCCGCAGCTGCCCACTGTTGCCGAAGCCGGCGTTCCGGGTTTTGAAGCCTCGACCTGGCATGGGCTGGTGGCGGTAGCGGGCACACCGCGCGCAATCACCACCAAACTCAATGCCGAAGTAAATGCCGTACTCAAGGATGCACAGGTCAGCAAGTTCCTCACCGGCCAGGGCGCAATCATCCAGGGAGGCACTGCTGAAAAATTTGCCGCGCACATCAAGGCCGAGATTCCGAAGTGGGCGAAGGTCATCAAGGATTCCGGCGCACGAGCCGACTAGAATGCGCTCCAAAAATACTTGCGCTTGGCATGGCTTTGTCGCGCGCTGTGTTCCTCCTCGCCTTACTTAAGGTAATGTCTCGTCGGAGCCTCGCGCGCTTCTTGCCATGCCTGCGCTCGGTGGATTTTTGGATCAGCTTCGGGCATTTATAAACTTATCAGGGAATTCAACGATGGAGCTGAAGGTGTTGGGCGCAGGCCCGGTCAAGCGCGGCGTCACGCAGATTGCCGCGCAGTTTGAAAAAGAAACCGGTCATCACGTGAGCGTTGAATTCACCGGTGCCCCCACCGTGCGCGAGCGCGTGCTGGCCGGAGAAGCGGTCGATGTCGCGGTGGTGCCGCAGTCGGCAATGGAGGAATTCGTCGCCCAGAAAAAAGTGGCAGCGGAGTCGCGCGTGACGCTTGGCCGTTCGCGCATGGGCCTGGCGATGCGCAAAGGAGGCGCCGCTCCCGACCTGTCGTCAGTGGAGTCCTTCAAACGTGCGGTGGCTGCCTCCGATGCGGTGGTGGTCAATGTCGCCTCCAGCGGCAATTACGTGGTGAAGCTGCTCGACAAGCTCGGCTTTGCTGCCGACAAGGCGGTGAAGCAGCCGGATACCGTGAAAGTCATGGACCACGTGGCTGCATCGCCGCAGAACCTGCTCGGCGCGGGACAGCTGCCGGAAATCCGCGAACTGGTCGACAAGGGGGTGGCCATCGTTCTGGCCGGGCCCTTGCCCGATGAGCTGCAAAGCGTCACCGGCTATGACGCGGCGGTTGCCAGGGCCGGCACCCAGGCGGCAGCGGCCGCCGAATTCACCCGATACCTTGCAACCCCGGCGGCGCGTGCGGCAATGGCGGCCACCGGCATCGACTGATTACACAACACGGCATGAGCACACTCAGGATACTCAGCGCCGGCGCGGTCAAGCGCGGTGTCGCGCGCATTGCAGCCGCCTACGAAAAGGATACCGGCAACAGGGTAGAGATCGAATTCACGCCGGTTCCCGAAGTGCGCAAACGCGTCAATGCCGGCGAGACCGCCGACGTGCTGGTGGCGACACCGGCGGCGATGGATGAGTTCGCCGCGCAGAACAGGATCGATGCGTCTAGCCGCGGTTTCATCGGCCGCTCGCGGATGGGCGTGGTGATCCACGCTGATGCACCGATGCCGTCGATCTCCGACACCGAAAAGTTCAAGAAGCTGCTGCTCACGGCCAGCCACGTCGTGCGCAACGAGGCTTCCAGCGGCATTTATTCAGAGAAACTGCTGGCGAAGCTGGGTCTGACCGAAGCGCTGGGATCTAAGGTGGTGGTGGTGAAGACCGGTTCCGCAATCATGCAGTACGTCGCCGACCATCCGGTGCAGGCGGTGGGGCTGGCGCAGATTTCGGAACTGATGGTGATGATGGACAAGGGCTGCAGGGTCAAGCTGGCTGCGCCGCTGCCGGACGACATTCAGAACATGACCAGCTATGATGCGGCGGCAATGGCCGGCGCACCTGCCGCTGCGGTGGAGCTGGCGAAGCGTTTCGCCACTGCCGACGCGAAAAAGGTTTTTGCTGAGACGGGCATTTCCTGACATACCACTTGCGGAGAACCCCATGACACGCAGTATCGCGGCCCTGACGGGCCTTTTTTTGGGACTGAGCACCCTGTTGCATGCGGCTGAAATCACCGTGATGAGCGGGGGTGCGGTTGAGCCGGGGTTGAAGGCTGCTGCCGCGGCTTTTGAGAAGGAAACCGGGCACAAGGTGAAAATCACCTTCAACACCACGCCGCAGATGCGCAAACGTGTGGCCGCCGGCGACACGTTCGACGTGGTCATTGCACCACCCGCCGCGGTGAAGGAATTTACCAAGTCCGGCAAGGTCGAGGAAGGTGGGGTGAACATCGGTCGTGTCGGTTCCGGCGTCGCGGTGCGTCCCGGTGCGCCGGTGCCGGCGATTGCCAGCGGCGAGGACATCAAAAAGGCCGTGCTTGAAGCCGAGTCCGTGGTGTTCAACCGCGCATCCACCGGCATCTACTTCGAAAACCTGCTGAAGAAGATGGGCGTGTGGGAGCAGGTCGAGCCGAAGACCGTGCGCTATGCCACCGGTGCCGAGGTGATGAAGCGCGCACTGAAGGGCAAGGGCAAAGAGGTTGCTTTCGGTCCGATCACCGAAATCCTGCTGGAAAAGGATCACGGCCTGGTCTACGTCGGTCCGCTGCCGGCGGACGTGCAGAACTTTACCTCGTACATCGCCGTGCCGATGAGCGCCGGTACGCAGAAGGATGCCGCGCAGGCGCTGGTCAAATTCCTCGGCGGGCCGGTGGGCAAGCCGCTGTTTGTCGCTGCCGGTATCGAATAAATCTCCGACGTGAGTCCGTAACATCCTGTTACACCAGCAACAGGATGTTGCACATGCGGCGTTTACAGCGGCCGGCGGTTTTGCGTTACTGGCAGTGGGCAACCACAACAAGGAGGGATGCCATGAACGCAAACAGGATTCTGATTGCTGTTTCCACCCTGGCGGTGACGCTGGCAAGCCTGTCAGTGTCTTCATCCGCGGTCGCTGAAGATCGTCACACTTTCCGGCGCAGCGACCATCCCGCTGCAAGCGTGCGCCACACGGCACCCGCTCCCGTCGTCCGGCATGCTGATTTCCGCCGGGAGCGGCTACAGCGTGCTGCTCCCGAACCCAGGCATTTTCATGCTCGTCCGCCGGTGGTCGTGCACAAGCCGGTGGTGGTCCACCGTCCGGTCATCGTACAGCGCCCCGTCATTGTCGAACGCCCGGTGTACGTGCAGCGCACTGTGGTGGTTGAACGGCCGGCGCCGGTGTATTACGCGCCTCCGCCGGTCTATGCCGAGGCGCCGCCATACTATGGTGAACCGCGTGCTGAATATTACGACCCTGATCCCAATCCAGCCGGCGCGATTGCCGGCGCGGTGATCGGCGGCGTGATCGGCAGCCAGATCGGCGATCATGACTCGCGCGGTTTAACCACCCTGATGGGCGCTGTCTTCGGCGGCCTCATTGGCGGCGGATTCTGAAGTCCATCCCGGTAAAAACAAAGGCGGCTGCGGCCGCCTTTGTTGTTTTGAAACTGCGGTAACCGGAAGTTCAGGGAACGGCTGGCTCCAGTCCGCTGTTTCTGATGGCCGGGGTGGACTCCGCAGAAGCCAGAAAAGCGATGACCTTGCGCGCCACGACCGGTTCCGGCGATGTGGCGCCGACACCGGCGGTAAAGCTGGATACCTTCTGCAGTTCGGGAGGCAGCGGCGTGACATGGGCGATGCCCGGCACCGGCTTCAGTTCACTGATCTGCTGGAATCCGAAATCGAGTTCGCCGCGCGCGATCACCGTGCCGACACGTTCGCCGCCGCCGACCAGCCGGCTCTTCGGCAGCACCTGGTCGGCAATGCCGAGGCGTTGCACCAGTTCGGTGGTGAAGTACTTGCCGCTTTCGCTGGCCGAGTAGCCGATGGCCTTGGCTGCGAGCAGGGCGCGCTTGAGATCATCGGCGGTCCTGATTTTCGGGTTCGGTGCTCCTTCACGCACTGCGAAACCCATCATTGAACGTGCGATGGTTTTGGCGCCTTCTGCCAGCACGGTGCCATCTGCAATGAACTGGCGCAGCACCCCGTCGGCAACGATGACGATGTCGGCGACTTCACCGCGTTTCAGCCGGTTGGGGATGGAAATGTCGCCGGTGCCGATGGAAGTGGTGACAGTGACGACTTTTTTCCCGGTCAGACGTTCGATTTCGGGGATCAGTGTCTTGTAGGCCGCAGTGAATGCACCAGAGGTCATCACGCGGAATTCCGCTTTTGCCATGCTCATTTGCGATTGAACTCAAGAATGTCAAAGCCGCAGTAGCGGTCGACGATGTAGACCAGTCCGCGGTCATCAACGTCCGTGTCGTTGGTCTGCGGGCAGGGTTTTCCACCGCAGGGTTCGGGGATGTACCAGCCGACTTCCTGCGGCGCGGCAGGGTCGGCAACGTCGACAATGCGCAGGCCGCCGGCAAACCACGCGCAGTAAAGCAGCGTATCGCCACCTTTCCAGTGTTCCTGGAACTGGTGGGCGCCGAAACGTCCAGGTGTGGTGCGGCTCCACGGGCTGTCGAGTTCACTGACTTCAAACAAGGAAACCGGTTTGATGTTGCCGAGATCGGTGACGTCAAGCACCCAAAGGCAGCCGTGTGGGCGGCCGCGGCGCCGCGCCATCTCGGCTGCGTCGTGAGCGTGGTCTTCCTCGTCGATGGCGACGGCGATGCGTTTGCCATCGAGCTTTTTCAGCACCGGCATGAAGGTGTGCGAGGGTTCCGGATAAGGCGGGTGATAGTTGTAGGCGCCGACGGTTTTCGGCTGGCGGATGTCGGTGACGTCAATCACACGCACCCCGCCGTGCCAGCAGCCGGCCCACAATTCGTTGCCGAAACGCAGCGTGTGGTGCAGGCGGTGCTGGCGGCCGGGCCAGGCCGGCTTTTCTCCGCCAGCGATGTGCTGTCCGGGCATCCACCATTTCGACACTTCCTCGGGTTTTGCCGGGTTGCTGATGTCGTAGGTGACGAGGATGTTGCCGATGTATCCCGGCATCTCGGTGGAGATGTAGGCGTAATTCTTGTCCATGTCGAAGCGGTGCACGCCGCGGCCATGAGTTTTCTGGAAATGGATCAGCTTCGGTTTTGATTTGTCAGATACGTCATACAGGCTGAAGCCGCCGCGTTCGTAGGGATTGCGTTCGGCTTCCTCGACCGCAGGTATGTCGGCCACGGCCACGCCCAGTTTCGCGGCCAGTTCGGCGTGCGTGGCGTCGCGGCCGAGTTCGGTCTTGAGTCTGGTGCGCAGCTTGGGCAACTCATCCGCCTTGCGGCCGATGGCAGTCATGTTGCGTTCGCTGTTGATGATCATCAGGTCGCCGATCACACGTGCCTTGTGGCTGTGCGAGTCCGGATCGGCGACGTTGATCTGCGCCACGATGCGCGGATTCTTCGGGTCCGACACATCCAGAATGCTGGTCCCAAGCTGCTGCTTGTTCGGGATGTGGCCCACGTAGGCATACGTGCCATCGACATAGACCTGTCCGGCGCCTGGCAGGTCGAGATGCGACAGGCGCTTGACGTTATGGGCGAGGGCCGGTTTGCTCAAGGTGTCCATGATGAAATTGTCCAGGATTTGGTTGCAGGCCGCGGCTGGCGTGCATCGGGGCTCAGAGTCTACCGCATGCTGCAGGCAGCAGCTCGGTTAGAATAACCGGAACCCCGCATCAACCAGGATCACTTCAGGAGGAGTCCAGATGGCGCGTGCCAGAAAGCGTCCGGAAGAGTTGCGCAGCCACCGCTGGTTCGGCACCCGCGGCCTGCGTTCGTTCACCCACCGTTCGCGTGCCTTGCAGATGGGCTACACGATCGACGATTTTGCCGGCAAGCCGGTGATTGGCATTATCAACACCTGGAGTGACATCAATCCCTGTCATGCGCATTTCCGCACCCGTGCCGAAGAAGTGAAGCGCGGCGTGTGGCAGGCCGGTGGTTTTCCGCTGGAGATGCCGGCGATCGCGCTGGCCGAGCCGTTCCAGAAACCGTCAACGATGCTCTACCGCAACATGCTGGCGATGGAGACCGAGGAGCTGCTGCGCGGCTACCCGGTCGACGGCGCGGTGCTGATGGGCGGCTGCGACAAGACCACGCCGGCGCTGATCATGGGCGCGATCTCGATGGGGCTGCCGTTTCTCTATATGCCGGCGGGACCGATGCTGCGCGGCAACTGGCACGGTGAGCCGCTGGGCTCGGGCAGCGATTCGTGGAAATACTGGGCGGAACTGCGTGCAGGCAACATCACCGAACAGGAATGGGACGAGGTGGAGGCGGGTATTGCGCGTTCGTACGGCCACTGCATGACCATGGGCACGGCATCGACCATGACTTCCTCGGCAGAATCTTTGGGCCTGACCTTGCCGGGTGCGGCGTCGATTCCCGCGCCGGACGCCAACCATCCGCGCATGGCAACTGCCAGCGGCCGGCGCATCGTCGAAATGGTGTGGGAGGATCTGAAGCCTGCCGAAATACTTACGCCCAAGGCTTTCGACAATGCGATCACCGTGGTGCACGCTCTGTCGGGATCGACCAATGCGCTGATCCATCTGGTGGCGATGGCGGGACGCGCCGGCATCGACCTCAAGCTGGACCGCTTCGACGAACTGGCGCGGAAAACCCCTGTGCTCGCCAACATCCGGCCCGCAGGACAGAAATACCTGATGGAGGATTTCTATTACGCCGGCGGACTGCGCGCGATGATGACGGAGCTGAAGGACCTGCTCCATCTCGATTGCCTGACCGTCAACGGCCGCACCCTGGGCGATAACCTCGAAGGTGCGAAAATCTACAACGACGACGTGATCCGACGCCGCGGCAATCCGTTGTCGGCGAGCGGCGGCCTTGCCGTGCTGCGCGGCAACCTCGCGCCCGACGGCGCGGTGATCAAACCTACTGCGGCTGAACCGCACCTGCTCAAGCACACCGGGCCGGCGGTGGTGTTCAAAAACTACGACGATCTCCATGCACGGGTCGATGACGAGAACCTGAAGGTCGACGAAAACTCGGTGCTGGTACTGCAGAACGCCGGCCCGCAGGGAGAACGCCGGCCCGCAGGGCGGCCCCGGCATGCCGGAATGGGGGCAGTTGCCGATCCCGAAAAAGCTGCTGCAGAAAGGTGTGCGCGACATGGTGCGCATTTCCGATGCGCGCATGAGCGGCACTTCGTACGGAGCCTGCGTGCTGCACGTGGCTCCCGAGGCCTACGTCGGCGGACCGCTGGCGCTGGTGCGCGACGGCGACCTGATTGAGCTCGATGTCGAGGCGCGCAAGCTGGAGCTGAAAGTCAGTGCCGCGGAACTGGCGAAGCGCAAAAGCGAATGGAAGCAGCCGGCGCCGCATTACACTCGCGGCTACGGCGCGATCTACACGCAGCACATTACCCAGGCCAACAAGGGTTGCGATCTGGATGTGCTTCATCACGGGGATCCCACACCCGACCCCGAAGTGGTTCATTGATACCAGCCTAATTACGCAAAGGAAGCGCAACCATGGATTTACCCGTCAACGCATTTAAGAAAGCCATCAAGTCCGGCAAACCGCAGATCGGCATCTGGTCGAGTCTGTGCAGCCACATCTCGGCGGAAGTACTGGCCGACGCCGGTTTCGACTGGGTGCTGCTCGACACCGAGCATTCGCCGAACGAACTGCCGATGGTGCAAAACCAGCTCGACGCGATGCTCGCGGGCACCACTGAAGGCATC
>JAYQOT010000021.1:0-12827 GCA_038144955.1 Burkholderiales bacterium
GGCATGGGCCGGCCCGGTCGAGATCAAGACCGCAACCGCTGCACAGACCTTCAATAAAGAAGCCACAGACCGGAACTTCCGTAGATTGTACAGGATGAACCACCACTCCCCGCTACAGTCTCAGGAAAGATCAGCGAGCAGGGAAGCGCGCATGCCCTCGGACAAGGCAGCCGTGGCGGAATAATTCGGATGATCAACGCCGGACTTCAGGGCAGCCCCCTCGCGCAAGGCCTGCACCATCGTTGCATCCAGCTCGAACCGGAGGAAATGAACCGAAGAAGTTTTATCCGCATTTTCGCGGTCAAGGTCCTCGTCGGCAATGGCATAAACCCGGTCTTTGCCATCCACCTGCATCCAAACCCTGTCCTCGATGCCGATCAGCCCTGCAAGTTTCTCCCGGCGCTCGGTCTCGTCCGGATATTCGATCATCATCGTCGCCTTCCAGTTGCTGCCATCAGGGATCAGCGGGTTATAGGCTTCGAGTTCATCGACGATGCCCTCTTCCTCGAAAATCCGCTCCGCTCTTAGCATTTCCTGGACCTGGTAGCGTATGGTCAGTTCATCCTCGAAGAGGAGCGTCAGGTTTTCCCCGAGTTGCAGGGCGCGGTTTTTTTTGTGTGCCATGACCTTGGCACGGAACTCCGGGCGCGCCCTGGCATAAGCTTCGAGCGGCATCAGGCTGTCACGGGTAATCTGCGGCATGGTATCTCTCACAATCCGTAGGCAATGCGTATCAGGGTAATGGGGTGCTGTTTCTGGACGGCGCCCGCTGCGGTATCGCCTTCGCCCATACCCTGCTGAATATGGCGACCGGCAATGGCGCAGTCTGAGCTGATGTAGTCAGGGGCGGCTTCACCCATCAGGCGAAACACCGGGCGGCCGATTTTCATCGATTGCTCGAAATACTCGCTCTTCACCCCCCAGGTGCCGTCGTGGCCCGCGCAGCGCTCCACCGTGGTGACCTTGGTGTCCGGAATCATCTCCAGCAACTCGCGGGTCTTCTGCCCCATGTTCTGCACGCGCAGGTGACAGGGTATGTGGTACGAGACCTTGCCCAGAGGCTTGCTGAAGTTGTTTTTCAGCAAGCCGTCCTTGTGCCTCAGCACGAGATACTCGAACGGGTCGAACATCGCCTCGGCCACGGCCTTGACGTCGGCATCGTCCGGAAACATCAGCGGCAGTTCCTGCTTGAACATCAGCGTGCACGAAGGCACCGCGGTCAGGATGGCGTATCCGTCGCGGGCCAGCTTCGCCAGCACCGGGATATTGATGTCCTTGTTGCGCGCAACGGCGTCAAGATCGCCCAGCTCCAGCTTGGGCATGCCGCAGCAGGCCTCCTTTTCCACCACGATCGCGGGAATTTCGTTGTGGGCGAGGATCTTGACCAGGTCGTGGCCAATGCCGGGTTCGTTGTAGTTGACATAGCAGGTCGAAAATATCGCGACTTTGCCCGGCGTGCTCTTGCCATCCCTGACCTGGAACGAAGCATCGGGCGTCGCCGTAGAGCGGAATTTCGCGCTGTCGTATTCGGGCAGCACGCGGTCCTTGTGGATGCCTAGTACGCTGTCCATGACCTTGCGCAGCGGGGCCGCCTTGTTCGCAGCATTGACCATCTGCACGACGACGGGAATCGATGCCAGCTTGCCCAGCGCATCGGTGCTCGACAACAGTTTGTCGCGGAAACTGGTCTCCCCCTTGCGAAACTTCACCGCCTTCGCACGCAGCATCAGGTGCGGAAAATCCACATTCCATTCATGCGGCGGCACATAGGGACACTTGGTCATGTAACACATGTCGCACAGGTAACAGCGATCGATGACTTCCCAGTAATCCTTCTTGGGAATGCCGTCTACTTCCAGCGTCGGGCTTTCATCGACCAGGTCAAACAGCTTGGGAAAAGCCGTGCACAGGTTCACGCAGCGGCGGCAGCCGTGGCAGATGTCGAATACGCGCTCAAGCTCGTGATTGAGCTTGCCCTCGTCATAGAAATCTGACGATTTCCAGTCGAGCGGGTGGCGGGTTGGAGCTTCCAGACTTCCTTCGCGTATGGTCATGGGCGGAATTAACGATCAGTGGTCACTGGAAAAGAAAGAGGCGCAAACGCGCCTCTTTCGTTGCCGTACATCGCAAACAAAAATCAGTCCGAGAGGCCGTCCAGCGCTTTCTGGAAACGGTTGGCATGCGATCGCTCCGCTTTGGCCAGGGTTTCAAACCAGTCGGCGATTTCGCCGAAGCCTTCGTCGCGTGCGGTTTTTGCCATGCCCGGATACATGTCGGTGTACTCATGGGTTTCGCCGGCGATGGCCGCTTTCAGGTTCTCGCGGGTGCGGCCGATCGGCAGATCGGTCGCCGGATCACCGCAGGCTTCCATGTATTCGAGATGTCCGTGGGCATGCCCGGTCTCACCCTCGGCCGTCGAACGGAATACGGCCGCCACGTCGTTCTGGCCTTCGACGTCTGCCTTGGCTGCGAAATAGAGATAGCGGCGGTTGGCCTGGGATTCACCGGCGAAGGCCGCTTTCAGGTTGCCATGGGTCTTCGAGTTCTTGAGTTGCATAAAAACTCCTTTTAAATCAATTAATTAAATTGTTATCTGCCACTCTGTCCTGCGGCAGATTGCAGGTTTTAGACTTAATCTAATCTGTAAGCGAAGTTTAGTATCTGGCCGGGGCGCCGTCAACTCTGGCGCACCCGATGACCGATGACTGGAGCATTCAGCGAGCCAGCGCAGCCTCGATTTCGGCGAAGGTGCGAACCGCCGTGTCCGTGGCAATGGTCACCCCGAGCTGGCGCGCGATCTGGGTCGCCGAGAAAATTCCGCGCACCCGCTGTCGGCCACGCTCATCGCGATCGACCACCAGCGTATGCTGCCGCCCGGCTGCCTTCAGCGTGGTGACCACGTGACCCACGCTGGCGGAACTGACATCGGCATATTCAAGCACCTGCAGTGCATCGCGTGGCGTCATGATGTCGCGCACCTGCACCTCGCTGCGCGGCACCCCGCGCTGCACGGCCACCTTGACCGGTTTCTCGCCCAGCACGTCATTGGCAGTTATGACGCCGTGTACCTTGCGGTCCTGATCAACTACCAGCAGCAGACGCACACCGCGCTGGATCATGCGGTGATGTGCCTCATCAACGGAATCTCCAGCCAGTATGATCACTGCTGTAGTCCGGGTCAGATCGGTCATCACCTCGACCGCGGAACTTTCGATCCGGACCTGTTCCGGTATTTTCTGGGTGGGTTGGGCATATCCCGAATCCGCTCCCAGCGACGCTGACTTCAAGGGCTGATATTCACGCTTCATGTTTACCTCCGCAAAAGCCGGTATTCCATTGCCGGTCAAACATCACGCTGAACCGCATCACGGCGCCCGCCGCCACGGGGCCTGCGGCGGTTACGCCCCACTGTGCTGCGAATCAGGTAGCGGGACAATTCATTGAGCGCCTGTTCATAGACTGCGCGCTTGAATTCGATGACATCCTGGGTCACCGACCAGTAATCATTCCAGCGCCAGGCATCAAACTCGGGTTTTTCGGAAGCACGCAGGCAGACATCGCAGTCACGACCCACCAAACGCAGCAGGAACCAGATCTGTTTCTGGCCACGGTAATTGCCACGCCATTCCCGGCGCAGCCAGCGTTCTGGAACATCATAGCGCAGCCAGTCACGAGTCCGCCCCAGAACCTGGACATGCTCGGGTTTCAATCCGACCTCTTCGAACAACTCGCGGTACATCGCCGCCTCGGGACGCTCTCCGCCCTTGATGCCGCCCTGCGGAAACTGCCACGAGTGTTCGCGTACTCGCTTACCCCAGAAAACCTCGTTTTTGCCGTTGCATAAAACGATTCCAACGTTGGGGCGATAGCCATCTCTGTCGATCATGGTCATCCCCGAATGCGTTAAACATATGGCCTGATTTTTTCATAAATCCAGTGCCTTTGAAAGCCTGAAACCTCAGGCGTAGACCCCGTTATCGTCATGGCGGTTCATGGTCCGCAGACCGGCCACGAATTGGGGGAATTCAAGCCCGTATTGCTTTTCCAGCAACTCAGCGCGGTGCTCAAGGTCAACCCATCGGGATAAACCTGGCGGCGAGCCAAAGGCAAAGGCGATGACATTGCCCGGTTTGCGTGCTGGCAGACATAGCGTAGCGTCGGGAAAAGAAGACTCCATGCGCTTGAGGGTTTCGTTGAACTGTCGATCGCCGCTCCACAGGTTGACCACCAGAATCCCGTTCGCAGACAGACGCCGCCGGCAATTGTCATAGAACTCGCGGGTGGCCAGCTCCTCGACATGCGACTCAGCGTCATAGCCGTCGACCATGATCAGATCCGCGGCGCCACCGGGGCCCGCCATGTGCTCGGCGCCGTCACCAACGATGACGCGGAATCTGGCACCGTCCTGCGGCACGTGAAAGCACTGGCGCGCAATCGCCACCACCTGCGGATCAATCTCGAGAACCCTGATATCGGTCGCGGGCATGTGGTGATGAATAAATTTGGCAACAGACCCGCCGCCAAGGCCGACCATGACAACACTGCGCGGTTCCGCATTGAACAGCAGGAACGCCATCATTGAACGGGTATACGCCAGTTCCAGGTCGTTTGGACGGGCCAGCCGCATCGCGCTCTGCACGGTATCGCTGCCGATATGCAGCGAACGCACGCCGAATTTTTCGCTGACGTAAACGGTTTTGGCGTCTTCTGCGGGTTTGCGCAGACGCCACTTGGGAAGAAAACGCATGGGGTATGTGGATATGAAACCCGTAGGGTTCTGTAGAATAAGGGTTTTTCCGGAAGCAGAACAGGCATGCGCGTCTCGCAATTTCTCATCTCCACCCTGAAGGAAGCACCCTCCGAAGCCGAGGTGGTCAGCCACAAGCTGATGCTTCGTGCCGGACTGATCAAGCGCCTGACCAGCGGCGTTTATACCTGGATGCCGCTCGGCCTGCGCGTGCTGCGCAGGGTCGAAAACATCATCCGCGAGGAGATGAACCGTGGCGGCGCCATCGAAATGCTGATGCCGGCAGTTCAGCCCGCCGAGCTGTGGCAGGAATCGACGCGCTGGGAACAATACGGACCGGAACTGCTGCGCATCAAGGACCGGCACCAGCGCGACTTCTGCTTCGGCCCCACGCACGAGGAAGTCGTCAGCGACGTGGTTCGACGCGAAATCAAGAGCTACCGCCAGCTGCCGCTGAACCTCTACCAGATCCAGACCAAGTTCCGCGACGAAATCCGTCCCCGCTTCGGCGTGATGCGCGGCCGCGAGTTCGTGATGAAGGATGCCTATTCCTTTCACGTGAACTACGAGGACCTGCAGCGCGAATACCGCAACATGCATGACACCTACAGCCGGATATTCACCCGGCTGGGACTCAAATTCCGCGCGGTTGCCGCCGACACCGGCTCCATCGGCGGCACCGGATCGCACGAATTCCACGTCCTCGCCGATTCCGGCGAGGATGCCATCGCCTACTGTCCGCAGTCGGACTATGCTGCGAACGTCGAGCTGGCCGAGGCAGTCGCCCCGCAGGTGCCGCGTCCCGCCGCCACCCAGTCTCTGCAGAAAGTGCATACGCCGCGCGTCAAAACCATTGCCGAGTTGTGTGCCTTCCTCAAGGTGCCCGCAGAGCGCACCGTCAAGGCCGTGGTGGTCGATGGCGCCGACGGCCGGCCGCTGCTGCTGCTGGTGCGCGGCGACCATGAACTGAACCTGATCAAGGCCGGCAAGCTCGAGCAGGTGCGCCAGCCGGTGACCTTCTCGACACCCGAGGCCATCAAGGCCGCATTCGGCGCGGAACCGGGCTCGCTGGGCCCGGTGGGTTTTAAAGGCCAGGTCATTGCCGATCGCGCTGTAATGGCGATGGCGGATTTTGTCGTCGGCGCGAATGCCGACGATCATCACTACACCGGCGCCAACATCGGCCGTGACTTCGCGGAACCGGCTGCTGCCGATATCCGCAATGTCGTAACCGGAGACCCGTCACCCGACGGCAAGGGCACGCTGGATATCTGCCGCGGCATCGAGGTAGGACACATCTTCCAGCTGCGCTCCAAGTATTCGAAGGCACTCAACCTCGCCTTCCTCGACGACACAGGCAAGTCGCAGATCATGGAAATGGGCTGCTACGGCATCGGTGTCACACGCATCGTTGCCGCCGCCATCGAGCAGAATCACGACGATCGCGGCATCATATTTCCGGAGGCTATCGCGCCTTTCGATGTCGCCATCGTGCCCATCGGCTACCGCAAGAGCGCACAGGTCAAGGAAGCAGCAGACCGGCTGCACGCCGATCTCGTTGCTGCCGGCATCGACGTGCTGCTGGACGACCGGGAGGAGCGTCCGGGCGTGATGTTCGCCGACATGGAACTCGTCGGCATTCCGCACCGCGTGGTCATCGGCGACCGCGGCCTCAAGGAAGGCCAGCTTGAATACAAGGGCCGGCGTGACGCCGAACCCCGCAACCTGCCCTTGACGGACGCACAAATATCAATAAAATCAATGGTATGCGACCGCTCCTCGCAGGCCTGACCGGAATCTTCCTGATCGCTGCACCTGCGACCAGTTGGGGCGGTGCGCAAAAATACGAGCCGCTGTCCGCCAGCGTGCAGGCCACTCTGAACCGCGCGATCGCCGATCAGGCCGTGCCGGTGATCGCTTTCGATGATGAACAGGAAGCGCGGGCTTGGCTGAACGCGATGTCGCCGCGGCTGGCCAGACGCATGCCGGAGCGGGTTGAACGCGAGGAATTCCTGCTGACCGTGCACTATGAAGCCAAGCGTGCGGGGCTGGATCCGCAACTGGTACTGGGACTGATCCAGGTCGAAAGCGCATTCCGCAAATACGCAGTATCCAGTGCCGGCGCCCGTGGCTTCATGCAGGTGATGCCGTTCTGGGTCAAGCTGATCGGTGCGGCCGACCAGAATCTGTTCCACCTGCGCACCAACCTGCGCTTCGGCTGCGTGATCCTGCGTCACTACCTCGACATCGAAAATGGCAACCTGTTCCGGGCACTGGGTCGTTACAACGGCAGTCTCGGCAAGGCGGAATACCCTGACCTCGTGCTGCGCGCCTGGCACGGCAACTGGCGCTACACTCCGCCGGCGTCGCGCGCCGCGGCTTTACAGTAGCCCCGCCTGCAGGCGAATCGCGATCCATGCCGGAAATCCTGATTCTGTACTACAGTCATCACGGCGCAACCCGGGAAATGGCCAGTCTTGTTGCACGCGGCATCGAGCAGAGCGGTGCCGTCGCCCGGCTGCGCACCGTGCCGCGGGTATCGACGGTAAGCGAAGCTACCGAAAACGCCATACCGGATGCCGGTGCGCCGTACGCAGAACTGCATGATCTCGAGGAGTGTGCCGGACTCGCGATGGGATCCCCCACCCGCTTCGGCAACATGGCTGCACCGATGAAATATTTCTGGGATGGCACCTCTTCGCTGTGGCTGAAAGGCACCCTCGCCGGCAAGCCGGCGGCCGTATTCACGTCAACGGCCAGTCTCCACGGCGGGCAGGAAACCACGCTGGTATCGATGATGCTGCCGCTGCTCCACCACGGCATGCTGATTGTCGGACTGCCTTACACTGCACCCGAACTGCTGACCACGGCCAGCGGCGGCACGCCGTACGGTCCCAGCCATCACGCCGGTGCAGCCGGCAACTTGCCGGTGACCGAACACGAGAAAAAACTCTGTCTCGCGCTCGGGAGGCGTCTGGCGGACATCGTGCTGCGACTCTCCCGGTGACCGTCAGCGCCGCAGCCTGGCGGCGAGCTGCGTCTGCTAGCCTGATCCTGCTGGCCGTTTTCTGTCTCGCCTGGGAACTCGTGCTGGCGCCGTTGCGCCCCGGCGGTTCCTGGCTGGCGCTGAAAGTCCTGCCCCTGCTGTGGATAATGCCGGGCATCGTTCGCGGCAATGCCTACACCTACCGCCTGTCCACCATGCTCATCCTTGCTTATTTTGCGGAAGGCACGGTGAGGAGCTACACCGAAAGCGGAATGAGCGGCAGCCTGGCCGCGGCGGAAACCGTGCTGTCGGTCATATTCTTCATCGCCGCCATCGGCCATGTGCGCGCTGTGCGCACCGCTAAATCCGCAGCGCCCACAGCAACAGGGTGAGCACCAGCGACAGGATCACGCTGGTGGCGACGGGAAAATGGAAGTCACGACCGCGGTGGCGCAGCCGCAGGTCGCCGGGCAGGCGGCCCAGTCCGATCTTCGCCAGCAGCGGCCCGGCGAGACCGAGCACCAACAGCACGACGGCCAGCGTCACCAGCCATTTCAGCATCGCTGATCCTGCGGCCGTCGAACCTGTGTCGTATGCGGATTAATTCTAGAGTTGCGGATTCAGCCGCTCCGCCTTGGCATACAGCTTGTTCAGCGCGTTGATGTAGGCCTTGGCGGACGCCACCACGATATCGGTATCCGCGCCCTGTCCGTTGACGATACGCCCATCCTTGGACAGCCGCACGGTGACTTCACCCTGGGCATCGGTGCCCGTGGTGATCGCATTGACCGAATACAGCAGCAGTTCTGCACCACTGGCAACCAGCGCCTCGATCGCCTTGAACGCAGCATCCACGGGGCCGCTGCCCTGCGCCTGCGAAGGCAGTTCCTTGCCATTGTCGGACATGACGATGCGCGCATACGGCTGCTCGCCGGTCTCTGAATGAGCGGTCAGTGACACCAGGTTGTAGCGCTCGTTTTCCACATGCTCGAGGTTTTCCTCGGTGATCAGGGCATGCAGATCCTCGTCGAAAATTTCGCGCTTCTTGTCAGCGAGTTCCTTGAAACGCTTGAACGCGGCATTCAGCGCCTCCTCAGACTCGAGCTCGACGCCTATTTCCTGAAGCCGGGTCTTGAAAGCATTTCGCCCGGACAGCTTGCCCAGTGTCAGCCGGTTATTGGTCCAGCCCACAGATTCGGCACTCATGATCTCGTAGGTTTCGCGATGCTTCAGCACGCCGTCCTGGTGGATGCCTGACTCATGGGCAAACGCATTGGCACCGACGATCGCCTTGTTGGGCTGCACCGGGTAGCCGGTAATCCCTGAAACCAGCTTGGAGGCCGGCACGATCTGGGTGGCATCAATATTGGTGTCGCAATCGAATATGTCCTGGCGGGTACGCACCGCCATGACGATCTCCTCGAGGGAGGCATTGCCGGCGCGCTCGCCAAGGCCGTTGATGGTGCATTCAACCTGGCGCGCGCCGTTCTGCACCGCAGCCAGCGAGTTGGCGACCGCGAGCCCGAGGTCGTTGTGGCAGTGCACGGACCAGATCGCCTTGTCGGCATTGGGAATGCGCTCGCGCAGATTGCGGATCAGGCGGCCGAATTGGTCGGGCAAGGTGTAACCCACCGTGTCCGGCACATTGATGGTGGTGGCGCCGGCCTTGATCACCTGCTCAAGAATGCGACAGAGGAAATCGAGGTCGGAGCGTCCCGCGTCTTCCGGAGAAAACTCGATGTTGTCGGTGTATTCACGCGCCCATTTGATCGCGCGCACCGCCTGGTCGATGACCTGCGACGGCTCCATGCGCAGCTTCTTCTCCATATGGATCGGCGAGGTCGCAATGAACGTGTGCACACGTGGTCGCGCCGCCACCCTGACGGCATCGCCGCAGCGGCGGATGTCGCGCTCGTTGGCACGCGCCAGACCGCAGACCGCGCTGTCCTTGATCGCACGCGCGACAGCCTGCACCGATTCAAAGTCGCCATCGCTGGCCGCGGGAAATCCGGCCTCGATGACATCTACGCGCATACGTTCCAGCTGTCGCGCGATGCGCAGCTTGTCGTCCTTGGTCATTGACGCACCGGGGCTCTGCTCGCCGTCGCGCATCGTCGTGTCAAATATGATCAGCTTTTCCTTGGCCATGATTCGTACCTTCGCATCAACTTCCGGAGGCGCAATCAGCGCCTGCCCGGTAAACAGGATCTCCGACACCGTATCGGGGTCGGACTGGGAACTGCAAGATAGGGGTAGGGTTAGCGCGCGCGGCCGCGCAGCAGCAGACCTGCCGGCAGAAACGCGGCAGCAGTGTGGAGCTTCTGGGTCTGCTTTGGACTACACATGATGATGAAATATATAGCTATTTTTTGCGTGCCGCAAGCCTGTCAGCCGGCAGGAGGCTCCGGTGGCGATGCCGGTTTGCGCCGGACCATGTCATAAACCCACAGCACGTAGCCGGAAAGGCCGTAAGCCACAAAAAGTGCAAACAGCATTTCAGGCAAAGTCCCGGCAAAGGCTATCAAGAGGACAAACCCCAGCGCGATCGCCACCACCGCCGAAAACGGCACGCTCTTGCGCAAGTTGATGTCCTTGCCGCTGTAGAAGCGGAGATTGCTGACCATGGTCAGGCCGGCAATCAGCGTCAGCCCCCAGGCGAGCCATTTCACGTCGGCACCGCGGATCTGGTATTCGCTCATTGCCAGCACCAGGCCGGCCACCAGCGCCGCAGCAGCGGGACTTGGCAGTCCCTGGAAGAAGCGCTTGTCGACCACGTCGATGTTGGTGTTGAAACGGGCGAGACGCAGTGCTGCACAGGCGCAATAGACAAAGGCGGCGATCCAGCCGAGCTTGGTCGACAGCCACGGCCCGAGCATCGGTACTGTTTTCATCGCCGCAAAATCCTTTAATGCCCAGACATAGACCACCAGCGCTGGCGCTACCCCGAACGAAACCATGTCGGAAAGGCTGTCGAGTTCGGCACCGAATGCGCTTTGGGTGCGCGTCAGTCGGGCTACCCGGCCATCCAGTCCGTCGAGGACGAGCGCCACGAATATGGCAATGGCTGCCTGTTCGAAACGCCCTCCAACTGCCTGCACCACCGCATAGAATCCGGCGAACAGTGCCGCAATCGTGAACATGTTCGGCAGCCAGTAAATACCGCGTCGCGCGAAACGCGACTTGATAAACTGCTTATGTTCCTTGTTTTGTTCCCTGATTTCAGCCATAGACGATCATCTTAACCCATAGTGACCCGCACAACCTCGCGCCGCCAAAACGGCTGGCCAAATATCAATTAAGAACGGCTAGCAGGGTTTCTGTCGCGTAAACCTTGTCGCCGACCACGACACGCGGTTGCGCATTTACCGGCAGATAAACGTCCACCCGGGATCCGAAACGGATGAATCCAAATCGTTCACCCCGGGACAAATTCTGGCCTTCTTTTGCGTAACACAGAATGCGCCGCGCGATCAGTCCCGCCACCTGGACGCAGGTCACATCCTGGCCGCCCGCGGTGCGCAGATAGATCACCGCGCGCTCGTTTTCTGCGGAAGCCTTGTCGAGGTCGGCGTTGAAAAATTTCCCGGGGAAATACCAGGTTTTTTCGACAATCCCGTCCACGGGGCTACGATTGGAGTGCGCATTGAAAACATTCATGAAGACACTGATTTTCAGGGCATCGCGTTCCAGGTACGGATCGCGCGCCTTCTCCACCAGAACAATGCGTCCATCCGCTGGAGAAAGCACGGCCCCGGGGGCTTGCGGAATCTCGCGCGGCGGATCACGGAAAAACTGGATCATGAACGCCAGCAAAAACCACAAGAATCCGGAAGCCATGCCGAACCCGGCATAACCATGCACCGCGGCGGCAGCCAGCAGTGTCAACCCGATGAAAGGCCAGCCTTCCCGGGCAATGATCGGATGGGGATAAGACTTCATCTGCAAAAAACCCGCGACTGCCTCAAAAAACCGCTATCGATTGTACAGACGGCCGGAATCCTCCGGCCGTTGGCACACATCGATTAGTTTTTGGTCTGATCAACGAGGCGGTTTTTCTTGATCCAGGGCATCATGTCGCGCAGTTTGGCGCCGACCGTTTCAACCTGATGCGCCTGGCCGATGCGGCGCAGCGCCTTCAGTGTGGGTGCGCCGGCCTTGTTTTCAAGAATGAATTCCTTGGCGAACTGGCCGGTCTGGATTTCGGCCAGAATCCTGCGCATCTCTGCGCGTGTCTCGTCGGTGACGATGCGCGGCCCGCGGGTGAAATCCCCGTATTCAGCCGTGTTCGAAACCGAGTAGCGCATGTTGGCAATGCCGCCTTCGTAGATCAGATCGACAATCAGCTTCACCTCATGCAGGCACTCGAAGTAGGCCATTTCCGGAGCGTATCCGGCATCCACCAGGGTTTCGAAACCAGCCTGGATCAGTGCCGACAGCCCGCCGCACAACACGACCTGTTCGCCGAAAAGGTCCGTCTCGCATTCTTCACGGAACGTGGTTTCGATGACGCCTGCCCGGGCTGCGCCGATCGCCGCCGCATAGGACAGGGCAATATCGCGCGCCTTCTTGCTGGGGTTCTGGGCCACTGCAATCAGCGCCGGGACACCGCCGCCCTGGGTATAGGTCGAACGCACCAAGTGACCGGGTCCTTTCGGCGCGATCATGATCACGTCGAGATCGG
Source organism: Burkholderiales bacterium (assembly GCA_038144955.1). Taxonomy (GTDB): domain Bacteria; phylum Pseudomonadota; class Gammaproteobacteria; order Burkholderiales; family SG8-41. Next base: position 12,415 of record JAYQOT010000021.1, read on the forward strand.
AGCGCGGCTCGATCTGCTTGAAATGGATGTTGAATCCATGCGCGAATGCAAGAGTCGCCCCTTTTTTGATGTTGGGCTCAATCTCGTCGCGGTAAACATCAGCATGGTGTTCGTCCGGCAGCAGGATCATCACCAGGTCGGCGCCCTTGACAGCGTCACCCACTTCCTTGACGGCGATACCGGCCTTTTTGGCCTTGTTCCATGACGCGCCATCCTTGCGCAGGCCTACGGTCACCTTGGCGCCCGAATCTTTCAGGTTGTTGGCATGCGCATGCCCCTGGGAGCCGTAACCGATGATGGCAACCTGCTTGCGCTTGATCAGTGAAAGGTCAGCGTCTTTGTCGTAATAAATCTTCATGTCTTCCTCTGTCTGAAACGTAACGTCAATTTGCAAACGGCGGGACAACCGGCAG
>JAYQOT010000021.1:13578-36533 GCA_038144955.1 Burkholderiales bacterium
CGGTTACCATGGAAAAATTCCTGCCACTGCCGGACCATCCCCATGTAACGGTTGTTCAGGTTCACCAGCTTGACCGGTAAACGGTACTGCTTGCAGGTCGAGAGTTCCTGGATGCACATCTGGATCGAGGCCTCGCCGGTAACACAGGCTACGGTCGCCTTGGGGTGCGCCATCTGCACCCCCATTGCGTATGGCAGACCCACACCCATCGTGCCCAGCCCGCCGGAATTGATCCAGCGCCGCGGCTTGTCGAATTTGTAGAACTGCGCGGCCCACATTTGATGCTGACCGACGTCCGAGGTGATGAAAGCTTCGCCCTTGGTCACCTGGTAGAGCTTCTCGATGACGAACTGCGGCTTGATGATCGCGCTGGAACGGTCATATTTGAGGCAATCCCGTTCGCGCCACAGGCCGATCTGCTTCCACCAGGCCTTCAATCCTTCCTTGTCGGGGCCGCCGCGCGCGGCCTCAACCTGCTTGATCAGTTCTTTCAGCACATCGCGCACGTTGCCAACCACGGGGACATCGACTTTCACCCGTTTGGAAATGGATGCCGGATCGATATCGACATGTATGATCGTGCGTGGCTGTTCGAAAAAATGCTTGGGATTGCCGATCACCCGGTCATCGAACCTCGCGCCGACCGCCAGCAGCACGTCACAGTGCTGCATCGCCATGTTGGCTTCGTAGGTTCCATGCATGCCCAGCATGCCCAGGAACAGCTTGTCTGTTGCCGGATATCCACCCAGCCCCATCAGCGTGTTGGTGCAAGGAAAACCGGTCAGCTTTACCAATTCAGTCAGCTCGGCAGAAGCATCCCCCAGTATCACGCCACCGCCCGTGTAAATCATCGGGCGCTTGGCTTCCAGCAGCAGCTTCACCGCCTTCTTGATCTGACCGGCATGTCCCTTGACCACCGGATTGTAGGAACGCATTGCGATGGATTTCGGATAATCGAATTCCGTCTTGGCCGTCGTTACGTCCTTGGGAATGTCGACCACCACCGGACCGGGGCGACCCGTCGCCGCGATGTAGAACGCCTTCTTGATCGTGATTGCCAGATCTTTGACGTCCTTCACCAGAAAATTGTGCTTCACGCAGGGACGCGTGATGCCGACCGTGTCGCATTCCTGGAACGCATCTTCGCCGATGGCATGCGTGGGCACCTGCCCGGTCAGTATCACCATCGGGATCGAATCCATGTAAGCCGTGGCAATGCCGGTCACGGCATTGGTTACACCCGGGCCCGAGGTGACGAGCGCAACGCCGACTTTTTCCGTCGAGCGCGCATAGGCATCGGCCGCATGTACCGCCGCCTGTTCATGGCGTACCAGCACATGCTTCACCTTGTCCTGCTTGAACAACTCGTCATACAGAAAAAGAACAGCCCCGCCCGGATAGCCGAATACGTGGCCGACACCTTCTTCCTGCAGACAACGTACAACGATCTCTGCACCCGACAATTGCATGATTTTGTACCCGCAAGGGCTGGAACGCCCGGCGCAGGTTCATTGCGAAAAGGAAACGTGCAACATTACCCGGCAGAGCCTTATCGGTCAAGCAAATTATCCCTGTAAACAGAGGGATAGACGCGTTTGCCCACCCCGGTGCGACCCTGCTTGCTTGCCCCGGGTGTTTTGCTAAGATGCCGCGAGCCTCGGGGCACGCTAAGGCCGCCGCCGGCGCATAAAAAAGGCAATCCACTGGCCACATACAAGGAACTCGCCGAATTCCTTGCCGGAGTCGAGCGCAGAGCATTCAAGCAGGCGGTATTTTCCGTGCGCGATGAGCACCTTGCGCTCGATATCGTGCAGGAGGCCATGCTGAAACTGTCGGAAAAATATTCCGGCCGGCCGGCCGGGGAATTGCCGATGTTATTCCAGCGCATTCTGCAAAATGCGATACGCGACCATTTCCGACGCCAGAAGGTGCGCTCGGCCTGGGTGGTACCGCTGAGTTCGCTTCTGGGAGCCGACCCCGAAGAAGATCAGGATCCGCTGGAAACTCTGGAGGTAGACCCCGAATCCAAAATAGCCTCCCGTCCGGCAGAACAACTGGAACAGAAGCAAGTTATTGATATCATTGAAAAAGCGGTAGCAGCGCTGCCCCTGCGTCAACGACAGGCCTTCATTTTGCGTTACTGGGAGGAACTGGACGTCGCCGAGGCGGCAAAAGTCATGGGATGCTCGGAGGGCAGTGTCAAAACGCATTGCTCCCGGGCTACGCACGCTTTGGAAATACTACTGAAAAAACAGGGGATTGAACTATGAGTACGCGGGAAAGCGATATCGCGCGATCCATAGTCCGCAATCTTGAAACGGGCAGCAGGACGCTGGACCGGGGCACTCTGTCGCGTCTTGCGGCAGCGCGTGACCGGGCGCTCGCCGATTATGACCAGGCCCCGGCATGGCTACCCGCCTGGGCCGGACACCCCAAGCTGCGTCTTTCCGAACAGCCGGCAAGCGGCATCCGTCACCTGCTCGCAGTTGCGGTCCTCGTGATGGGTTTGCTCGGGGTCGTTTTCTGGCAGTCAGGCAACGGCCGCGGTTATGAACTTGCCGACATCGACACACGCTTACTCACTGATGATTTGCCCCTCGATGCATACCTCGACAAGGGGTTCGATTCATGGCTAAAACGGCAGTCGCGCTGATCGCCTGGCTATGCATTTCGTTCAGCGTCGCTGCCGCACAGGCGCCATCCCAGCAGGCGGCTAAGCCAGTCCGGCCCGAGTGGTCCGAACTCACTGCCGCGCAGCGCAAAATCCTTGCCCCCCTGGAATCCGAGTGGAGCAAAATGGATTCGAGTCGGCGCAAGAAATGGGTCAGCGTCGCCGACCGTTATCCAAAAATGAAACCCGCCGAGCAACAGCGTTTGCAGGAACGCATGAAAGCGTGGGCGACCTTGACGCCCAAACAACGGCAGGACGCGCGCGAAAGATATCAGCGGCTGAAGAAAATGCCACCCGATCAACGTCGCGAGATGTCCAAGCAATGGCAAGCCTATCGACGCTCGCTGGCCCAGCCTGAAACCCAGTTCGACCCCCCTGTGGGCGAACCGTTGACTCCTGGCGCCCCTCCGCTGCCGCCATCCCCCGAACCCAGTGAGCGGTAAGCCGCTGACGCCCGGGCTGGGCAGAAGACTGCTCTGCCTTGTCTATGACCTGTTGCTGCTCACGGCACTTGTCCTGCTTGCCGGCGGGATTGCCGCAGCTGCCGCACAGTTGGCAGGGCCGGATAAGACACGTCTGGTCACCCAGGCGGTCGTAATGACTTTGTGTCCCGCCTATTTCATGTGGCAATGGCTACGTGGCGGGCAGACATTACCAATGAAAACCTGGCGTATCAGGCTTGTTTCGCAGGATGGCGGAATGATTACGCCAGTTCAGTCCTTGCTGCGTCTTGTTCTGGCGATGGTTGGGTATACGTGCCTGGGAATCACCGTGCTTTGGGCCCTTATCGACCGCGATGGCCAGTTCCTACACGACCGTCTGAGCGGGACGCGACTGATCCGCTCAGATTGACTGCTCCGGAAATGCCGATTCCGTCTTCAGCGCCTTTCCTGCCACCACATCATTGCCAACGCGATACTGCAAAACAGAAAAGTCGGGGCAGCAGCACTGGCAAACGGCGGCCAGTCATTCAGCAGGCCAAGATGGCTGAATAATCGGTTCATGAAATGGAAGGCCAGCCCGAGCATTATTCCGGCAAAAATCTTGGCGCCGACTCCACCCTGCCTGCTCTGAAAATAAGCAAACGGCAACGCAAGAACCATCATCACCAGGACCGCAACCGGATAAAGCAATTTGGTCCACAAGGCAATCTCGTAACGCAAGGCTTTCTGCCGGTTGTCCTTCAAGTGCTGAGAGTAGGAATAAAGGCTCCATGCCGACATTTTTTCCGGTTTGATCAACAGCACATTGAGCAACGCGGGCTCCAGAACCGATTTCCATTCCATCTTGTCAATGGCACTCACCCTGGTCCTCAATTGGTCGAAAGTGGTTTGTGCCACCCCGAACAGGGACCAGCGATTTTCACCCTCGTATCTGGCCCGCGCTGCCTGGCGAAGATTTTGCAGTCGATATTGCGAATCGAATTCGTAGATGCGAATGCCGCGCAGGTCGCCTGTAGGAGCAACTTCGCTCACATTGACGAAAGCGGTTCCGTCCTTGATCCACAGTCCAGAACGGAATTCCTGCGCGACGATCCCCGAGATCGCCTGGGACCGCAACCGTTGGGCAAACTGCTCGGCGGGTGGCGCAATGAATTCCCCGACAACGAAGGTCAGGATCCCGAATGCACCACCAACCACACAGAGCGCCGCGACCATCCGCGGCAAAGACACGCCGGATGAGCGCATGACCGTGTATTCGGAGCTTGCCACCAATTGCGCAAGAGCAAAGAGAGTGCCGATCAGGGCCGCAATCGGGAACAATTCGTAAACATGATTGGGTGCCGACAAAAGGACGTGCAGCACGACGTGACGCAGTTGATAACCACCCCGGCCCAGATCCTTCATTTGCTCCACAAGATCAAAGAAGGCATACAACAACAGCAAGGCGACAAACACCAGCATCGTTGCGGCCGCCACTTCACGGGTAATGTAGCTGCGCAGTGTTCTCATTTGAAAAGCCGCCACAGGGAAAACACGGTCAACCGGCGGTAAAACAGTGCGAGCAAAAGCAGCAGCATTACGGCGTGTATACCCCACATCCCGGTCATCACGTCTATCCTCGACTGGGTAATCGCCGCCTGCATGATCGACAGCAGGTTGCTGTAAATCATGTAGACCAGGATTGCGAGCACGATGTTCATGGAACGACCGGCTCGTGGATTCACGAACGACAACGGAATGGCGAGCAGGCAGAGTATCAGTGCACTGGCAGGCAAGCCGAACCTCCAGGAAAGCTCGCCAAGATTTCGCGGCACCGGATCACGCAGCAGGCTCAGCGTCGACAGGGTCTTGGTGGTGGGCGCTCGAATGGTTGACTCGGCCGTCTCGATGCGCATGGCATAGCGTTCGAATTCAAATATCCTGTACTCGGGCGTACCGGGCACGCCTTCGTACCGCCGGCCATTCGTCAGAACAAGGAAGCGATCCCCGTTATCCGCTGTTTCCTGAAACCCGCTCTGCGCCACCATCACGCCCAGCTTGCCGTGCTGGGTCGAACTCACAAAAACGTTCGCCACCAGATTGGGTTTGCCCGCCACTTCCTCGACCAGATAGACCCGATCGGCGCGGCTGGATTCGTGAAACACCCCCGGGGTGACCTGCGCCACGTCATCACGGCTGTCCATCTGCCTGCGGAATTCCTCCGCCCTCTCGACAGCCCAAGGCGACAGCAGAAGAGACAGCAGGGCAATCGTCAGTACCAGAGGTAGCGCGAAAGTCAGTACCGGCCTTATCCAGCGGTCCAGTCCCTGTCCGCAGGAAAACCAGACCACCATTTCGGAATCCCTGTAGCTGCGGGTCAGTGTCATCAGGACCGCAATGAAGAGTGACAAGGAAAGCAATACCGGCAGATACCCGACCAGCGTGAAACCCAGCAGGGCTATCACGCCGGTTGAAGTAATCAGTCCACTTGCGGCCTGGCCGAGAAGCCTGACCAACTGGGTCGTAACGGAAATTCCCACCAGCGCCACAAACGTCGCGATCGCGGATGTGGTGAATTCGCGCAGTAATGCGGACCTGAAAATCATGCCGGCATTTTGCTTTTTGGATGGAACCCGAAGATAATCAACTGTCGCGGCCGGACACTGGAAAATTACCGGTTTTTACATGGAAGCCGACATAATTCATGACGGCTTGATCCTCGCAGTACGACCGCCATTCATGTTCTTGACAGCCTCGCAACGAGCATAGGAGTTGACGCGTGGAATTTAGCATAAAACCCGTTGTGCCGGGTCAGACGACAACCGGCTGTGCAGTGATCGGCATATACGCAGGCAAGAAACCCAGTGCCGCCGCCACAGCTCTGGACAAGGCAACCAAGGGCTATCTGCGGCGAGTGCTTGACCGCGGCGACATGGAAGGCCGGCTCGGCAGCACGCTGATGCTGCACGATGTTCCCGGCATATCGTGCGTACGGGTATTGCTCGTCGGCCTTGGGCCACAGCGGGAATTCTCCGAAAAGCCATTTCGTCGCGCCGTCACTGCGGCTGTGGAGGCACTCTCCAAATCCGGAACCGATGACGCCGAACTGCATCTCACCGAGCTTTCAGCGGGACGTCGCGACATCGGGTGGCGCACCATGCAGGCAGCGCGCGCGGCACGGGAAGCCCTCTACCGTTTCGAACAGATGAAGAGCAGCCCGGCCAGGGATCTGCCGGTTTTACGTCGCATCGTGCTGGCTACAGCGAAAAAGGACGAGAAACCGGCATCCCGCGGTCTTGCCCAGGGTCTCGCGCTGGCCCACGGCATCAGCCTCGCACGCGACCTCGGCAACCTTCCCGGCAATGTATGCACGCCCACCCGGCTCGCCGAAGAAGCGCGCAAGCTCGCCAAACATTACCGCCTCAAGATCCAGGTACTCGAACGCGCCGACATGGAAAAGCTCGGCATGAATACCCTGCTGTCGGTGGCCCAGGGCAGCAGCCAGCCGCCCAAGCTGATCGTTGTTGAATACCGTGCCGGCGCAAAAAGCCAGAAACCGGTGGTCCTGGTCGGCAAAGGCGTGACTTTCGATACCGGCGGCATCTCGCTCAAACCGGCGCCGGAAATGGACGAAATGAAATACGACATGAGCGGTGCCGGCAGCGTTCTCGGCACCATCAAGGCCGTCGCCGAAATGAAACTCCCGGTCAACCTGGTCGGCATCATCCCGGCGACCGAGAACATGCCCGGCGGGCGCGCCACCAAACCCGGCGACATCGTCACCAGCATGTCAGGGCAGACCGTTGAAATCCTCAACACCGACGCCGAAGGCCGGCTGATCCTGTGTGATGCCCTGACCTATGCCGAACGCTATTCCCCGGCAGCAGTCATCGACATTGCCACGCTGACCGGCGCCTGCGTCATTGCGCTGGGCCACGTCGTCAGCGGACTCTTTGCCAACGACGATGCCCTGGCACAGGAAGTCCTCTCCGCAGGAGAACATTCGGGAGATCGCGCCTGGCACCTGCCACTGCATGACGAATACCAGGAACAGTTGCGCAGCAATTTTGCCGATTTTGCCAACATCGGCGGCCGTCCCGCCGGTGCGGTAACTGCAGCCTGCTTCCTGTCGCGCTTCACCAGAAAATACAAATGGGCGCATCTCGACGTCGCTGGCACTGCCTGGAAATCGGGCAAGGACAAGGGCTCCACGGGGCGCCCCGTGCCCCTGTTGACCCAGTTCCTGATCAACCGCGCCGGCAAGCGCTGATTCGTGCCGCATGACCCAGATCGATTTTTACGCCCAGGCCGAGGATAAACTGCAAACCGCATGCAGGCTGGTGACCAAGGCGAGATCAATAGGCATGCGGGTTACAGTTTTCTGCCCTGACCGCGAACTGGCCTCCCGGCTGGACCGTTTGCTGTGGACGATCCCTGCTACCGGCTTTATTCCTCACTGTCGTCCCGGAGACCCTCAGGCACCGCTGACCCCGGTATTGATTGATGAAAAAGGCGACACGCAGGCGCATGACGAGGTACTGATCAATCTGCATTCGGACAGACCCGCCGGTTTCAGCCGCTTCCAGCGGCTCGCGGAAATTGTCGGCAAGGATGAAGAAGATCGCGCCGCAGCGCGCAATCGCTACAAGTTCTATCGAGATCGCGGTTATTCGATACGAACCCACGATCTGTCCACGACCTCATCCCGCTAGACTGACGTCCGAAGGCTGAAATTCCCTCCGGTTGAGCTTAACAGTCGCACTCCGTTAACATCTGTGCCGTCATGTCCGATCCGAAATCCACAGACGACGCCAAGGATGTCATCGACCGGGCGGATGCGCTGCTCCAGCGTCATCGCCGCCCGTCCACTCCCGGCAAAACTGATACCCCCGCTGAGCCGTCTGCCGATACCCACACCCAGGCTGCGGCCGACATCCCGACGCTGACCGACGTGGTTGTGGAAGGCGAAGTCATTCCGCGCGCCGAACCCGTGCCAAAACCTGCTGATCCGGCTCCGCCTGCAGGCGGCGCGGTGATGTCCAGGGTGCAGGCGCAGAACATCGAGCACTCGGTTCACCTGAAAATCAAGCGCAGCCTGAATGACCAGATTGCGAGGGTTGTTGAGGAACGTTATTTACCGGAAATCGGGGCGGCCCTTGAAAAAGCCATAACCCGGGCCACCGGGGAAATTCAATCCGGAATTGCCGATCTTGTGCGCGCATCCGTTGCTGAAACGCTGCAAGCCCAGCTGCGTCAATTGCAACCCCCCGCCGCAGAAACGTCTGCGCCCTCCGGTATAATTCACGCCGCAGCGCCCGCATCACCTCCTCCTGAGCAAATGGACCTTCCGAAAAGTTTTGAACCCGTGGCCATCGAGTCGCGCTGGTACCCGACATGGGAAAACAGCGGCTATTTCAAGGCCGGCCTCGACAAGAACAACCCCGACGCGTTCTGCATACAGCTGCCTCCGCCCAATGTTACCGGCGTGCTGCACATGGGCCACGCATTCAACCAGACCATCATGGATGGACTGGTGCGCTACCACCGCATGCGCGGCGACAACACGCTGTGGCAACCGGGTACCGACCACGCCGGCATCGCCACCGAAATGGTGGTCACGCGGCAGTTAGAACAGCAGGGGCAGTCGCGCAACGCGCTGGGACGCGAGGCCTTCATCGACAAGGTCTGGGAGTGGAAAAAGCAATCGGGATCGACCATCACCCGCCAGATGCGCCGTCTTGGCGCTTCCTGCGACTGGGAGCGCGAACGCTTCACGATGGACGAATCGCTCGCCAGGCTGGTCACCCACACCTTTGTAAAACTGCACCGTGACGGCCTGATCTACCGCGGAGTACGGCTGTCGAACTGGGATCCGGTGCTGCACACGGTCATTTCCGACCTGGAAGTGCAGTCTGAGGAAGAAGACGGCAAGCTCTGGCAGATCCGTTATCCGCTCGCCGACGGCAGCGGCCACCTGACCGTGGCCACCACCCGTCCCGAAACCCTGCTTGGCGATGCCGCGGTTGCCGTGCATCCCGAAGACGAGCGCTATCGCGGCCTGGTCGGACGCCAGGTCAGACTGCCGCTGACCGGACGCACGATTCCGGTGATCGCCGACGAATATGTCGACAAGACCTTCGGCACCGGCTGCGTGAAAATCACGCCGGCGCACGACTTCAACGACTACCAGGTCGGCTTGCGCCACAACCTGCCGCAGCTGAACATATTCACTCTCGACGCGGCCATCAACGACAACGCCCCCGAAAAATACCGCGGGCTGGACCGCTACGTCGCCCGCGACCGTATCGTCGCCGACCTCAAGGCACAGGGCCTGCTCGAATCGGAAAAACCGCACCGCATGGTCGTGCCGCGCGGCGACCGCACTGGAGTCGTCATCGAGCCGATGCTGACCAGCCAGTGGTTCGTCAAAATGGAGCCGCTGGCGAAACTCGGCCTCGATGCCGTGGCCAACGGCGAAGTCAAGCTGTTCCCTGAGCAGTGGGTCAATACCTATAACCACTGGCTAAACAACATCCAGGACTGGTGCATCTCGCGCCAGCTGTGGTGGGGACACCGCGTTCCGGCGTGGTACGACGATGAAGGCAACGTCTACGTCGCCCACGACGAAGCGGAGGCCGTCCGCCAGTCCGGCGGCAAAACATTGCGCCAGGATAGCGACGTGCTCGACACCTGGTTCTCGTCCCAGCTGTGGTGCTTCTCGACGCTCGACTGGACGCCGGAATGGCCGCAAAAATCCAACCCTGCGCTGGATCTTTACCTGCCCTCCTCGGTTCTGGTCACCGGCTTCGACATCATTTTCTTCTGGGTCGCACGCATGGTGATGATCACCAAGTACATGACCGGCAAGGTGCCCTTCCGCCACGTCTATGTCCACGGCCTGGTACGCGATGCCGAAGGCCAGAAGATGTCCAAATCCAAGGGCAACACCCTCGACCCGCTGGACCTGATCGACGGCATCGACCTCGAGACCCTGATTTCCAAGCGCACTTCCGGTCTGATGAACCCGAAACAGGCCGAGGACATTGCCAAACGCACGCGCGCCGAATATCCCAACGGCATCCCGGCGTACGGCACCGACGCACTGCGCTTCACCTTTGCCAGCCTCGCCAGCCTCGGCCGCGACATCAAATTCGACCAGAAGCGCTGCGAGGGCTACCGCAATTTCTGCAACAAGCTGTGGAACGCTACGCGTTTCGTGCTGATGAACTGCGAAGGCAAGGACACCGGTCTTGATGCTGCCGCCCCGGTGGAACTGTCGGTAGCGGACAAGTGGCTGGTCAGCCGACTGCAGCGCGCCGAGGCCGAGGCCGAACAGGCCTATCGCGAATACCGCTTCGACAACCTCGCCCGCACCCTCTATGAACTGGTGTGGGACGAATACTGCGACTGGTACCTGGAACTCGCCAAGGTGCAGCTGGCCGGCGGCAGTGATGAACAGTGCCGTGGCACCCGCCGCACGCTGGTGCGGGTGCTCGAAACTATGTTGCGCCTCGCACACCCGGTAATCCCGTTCATCACCGAGGAACTGTGGCAGAAAGTCGCACCGCTGGCGGGCAAGAGCGGCGCCAGCATCATGCTGCAGAAATATCCGCAATCCGAACCGGCAAAGATCGACACCTCTGCGGAGCGCGACATCGACGTGCTGAAGCAGTTGGTGTCCTCATGCCGCACGCTGCGCGGCGAAATGAACATCGCGCCGTCGCAGAAGCTGCCGCTGCTGGCCCAGGGCGACCCGGCCCAGCTGCGCGCCTTCGCCCCCTACCTGACCTCCCTCGCGCGGTTGTCCGAGGTCATGGTGGTCAATGCGCTGCCTGAAGACGATGCGCCCGTATCGATTGCGGCCGGCTTCAAACTCATGCTGAAGGTGGAAATCGACGTTGCCGCCGAACGTGAGCGGCTGGCCAAGGAAATCGCGCGCCTCGAGACCGAAACCGCCAAAGCACAGGGCAAACTGGCCAACCAGAGTTTTGTTGCCAAGGCTCCGCCGCTGGTCGTGGCACAGGAAAAAGAACGCCTGGCACGTTTCTCCTCGACGCTCGAACAGATGCGCGCCCAGCTGGCCAAGCTGGGGAACTGAACTTCCGCCGGCGCCCGCTGCGCCTACCGATGGAAATCAAGCACACGCTGCGCGCACTGCGCCATCGCAACTATCGCCTTTTTTTCTGCGGCCAGACGCTGTCGATCATTGGCAACTGGATACAGCAGATCGCCATGGCCTGGCTGGTCTACCGGATGACCGAATCGGCGTGGCTGCTCGGCGTCACCGGCTTCGCTGGTCAGATCGCGATACTCGCACTGGCTCCGTTCGGCGGCATCTGGGCCGATCGCTTCGACCGCCACAAGCTGCTGCTGCTGACGCAGGCGTTTTCAATCGTGCCGCCGCTGGTGCTGTCGGTACTCGCCTATGCCGACCTCATCGCCGTCTGGCATGTCGTGGCCATGGCACTGCTCGCCGGCATCATCAACGCCATCGACACGCCGATCCGGCTGACTTTTACCACCGGCCTGGTGTCGCGCGAGGAACTGCCCAGCGCAATCGCGATGAATGCGCTGATGCAAAGCCTGGGCCGCATGATCGGGCCCACCGTCGCCGGCGGCCTGCTCGCCATTTCCACCGAGGCATTCTGTTTTGTCGTCAACACGCTGAGCAAGCTGATTATCGTCGGCACCGTGCTCGCCATCACGGTATCCCCGCACACCGCATCTCCAACCGCGATCTCGCCCTGGCAGCAGTTGCGGGAAGGCATCCAGTACGCCTGGGGCCTGCTGCCGGTGCGCTGGCTGCTGCCGATGGTCGCCACCGTCAGTTTCACGGTCTGGCCGTACCAGACACTGATGCCGATTTTCGCCGCCGAAGTATTCGAAGGCGGTGCCGGCCTGCTCGGCATCCTGATGGCGGCCGCCGGCTGCGGCGGCGTCATTGGCATGCTCGCGCTCGCCTCGCGCAAGGACGTGCGCGGTCTTACCCGCTGGGTCACCTTCGCATCGCTGTCGGCCGGCATCAGCGTCATCGTCTTTGCGTTGTCGTCTTGGCTGCCGCTGTCCCTGCTTGCCATCGCGGTCACCGGGTTCGGCGTCGTCGTCAACGGCATGTCGGTCAGCACGATGATCCAGACCATCGTTGACGACCACATGCGCGGCCGCGTGATGAGCCTGTTTTCGATGGCGTTTCTCGGCATGTTCCCGCTGGGCAGTCTCGCCGGCGGCGCACTGGCCGATGTCATCGGCGCGCCAGCGACAATGGCGCTGGGGGGCGTCCTCTGCACCCTCTACGCGCTGCTGCTGTGGCAACGCATGCCGGTGCTCCGGGAATATCTGCGCCCGATCTACGAGCGCCTGGGAATCATAAAATAAAACAATAACTTGCAATGATCGTCGGTCACGGCATCCAGCACTGCTACACTCGACCGCATGGATTTGGCAACGCTGGCACTGGTAACCGGGCTGGGCTGGACCAGCGGCGTGCGGTTCTACGCCGTGGTGTTTTTGCTCGGCCTGCTGCAGTACAGCGGCCTTTATGTTCTTCCGGGTGAACTGGGCGTACTTGCGCATCCCTGGGTGGTCGGTGTCTCCGGCCTGCTGTTCTTCACCGAATTCCTCGCCGACAAGGTGCCGGGCGTCGATTCACTGTGGGATGCGATCCACACCTTCATCCGTATTCCTGGTGGCGCTCTGCTCGCCGCCGCGGCAGTGACTGAAAGCGATCCGGGACTGGCCCTCGCCGCCGGGTTGCTCGGCGGCACGATCGCTGCCGGCGCGCATCTCGCCAAGGCCGGCAGCCGCGCCATGATCAACACTTCTCCGGAACCATTCAGCAACTGGGCAGCTTCACTGACCGAGGATGTGCTGACCCTGGGCGCGCTGTGGACGGCATTCAAGTATCCGCTGCTGTTCCTCTCCCTGCTCGCGGCATTTCTGGTCCTCGCACTGTGGTTGCTGCCGCGGATCTGGCGCGCACTACGGCGCATGGCGGCAATACTCCGCGGCAACACCAGCCTTTCCTGACCGCCGCCTACCAGTCGTACTGTTCGCAGAACTGGCGCATCACCGTTACCGCCGCAGCGCGCTCGAAAAAACGGTCGGCGCGCGCCAGGCGCGCGGCATCGCGCTGCGCCGCATCGCCGCCGATGCAAAAGATTGCGATGTTGAGCACCAGTTCGCGGCGCACGGTATCGATGACGTCCAGCGCATCGATGTTCGGGTCATCGAGATCAAGCAGCATGAATCGATGCTGCAATATCTCGGCAAAACCGTCCAGCGACGACGGATCAGTGGTCCTGGTGATCTGCCAGCGCTCCGGCAGTTCCGCTTCCAGCTTCTGCGCCAGCACCGCATCGCTGCTAACCAGCAGGAACCTGCGTTCCAGACGGGAGGCAACGGTCGGCTGTGCCATGGCTCAATAAGTACCCGGCTCAAAAGGCACTTTGCGACCGACCAGGCTTTCCAGCATCTGCAGTTCCGCATCAGTGTGGTTGATGACAGGTGCTGCCGACATCATGTCGGGCATGCCCTTGCCGTAGATGTAGCGCGGCTGATCGTGGCGGCGCGTGCGCACGATCTCTGCCGACTTGGGGTCATCGACCGGGATCAGTTCGGCTTCGCCGTAACAGGTACAGGCATAAGTACGTTTTTCTGCGGCCTCGACATAAATCCCGGTGCCCCGGATACCGATGGTGGCCGTAACGGTGCGGATTTCGCGGCGGGCACCGGACTCGAATACCGACAACAACGCCCCGGTCAGCACGCGCAGCACGGTCAGCGCACTGGAGACAGCCTTTTGGCCAAATTCAAGGCGACTGTTCGCGCGGAGCAGAAATGCATCGCGCTCGACAACGAACACCAATTCCGCCCCTTTGCCGGTTTCTATGAGATCACCCGAGGCAACCCGTTGTCCCTGCTCAGCCGGCCTGCCGTTGATACGGACATCACCCTTGATCCGCGCCACTCCCGGCGGCAGAGCCCCGGCGGCAAGAGCCGCACGCAGATGCAGCATGCCCGCAGCAGCAATGGCAGCGGCACCGCGCAACCAGATCCTGCGCCCACGCTTGTGGCTTCTACGCCCGCTCATGTTTTTCTCCCGTTCAGACACTGATTATCTCCCGGCGCGCCAGATTCCCGCGCACCACCATTTCACGTACCGCAATCCCGTCGAGTTGACGCTCAATCAGCCAGGATTCAGCATTCAGCTTGATGCCACCGCCATAACCTCGACTGCCCTCGTGCCAGTCATTGTTTTCATTTTCCTGCAGCGCCTCTTCGATGGCGGCTGTTTCAGCGGTGGTCAGGGAAGACGGTAGCAGATTCCATCCGAAAGCCTGTCCGACAGCGGAGGCATGGACATCGCGCAGTTCAGGTCCGGCAGGAATTTCGGCATGGGATGCCCAATCGGTCATCGTCTGCTTCAACCCCTGCAGCAACCAGTCACGGAATCCGGCAGATCCCGCAATGCAGCTGGCGAATTTTTCACCGGGGAAACGCAACAGATAGCTGGAGGCAATGACCGCGCTTTTGCCGATGGTTGCCGAACCGCTTCCGGCGATCTTGCGTCCGTGCAACCACAGATCGCCATCGCGTATTTCAACTTCGAGTCCGAAACGACGGAAGGTTGCCATGGCGGGCTGCAACGCCCAGTTGGCCCAATCGGCAGGATGGTGCGGCGCCAGCCGCAGTGGAACGACCAGCACATGACACCACTGCTGCTCATCCACCCAGACGACTCCACCACCCAGTGGCCGCCTGACGACAGGAACGAACGGATCAGGAACCAGTTCCAGTGACGGGCTCTGGCTCTGCCCCAGACAAATGTGCGCTTGGGCGTTACCCCAAAGCAGTACAGGAGCGCTGTCGCGCCCGGCGGCAAGTGCAATGCCGGCATAGGTCGCGTGGAGCCGCCGGGGCGAGAGGCAACCGGAATCAATCAGGCGGGCGGCAATCAGCTGGGTTTACCTTCGGGAATGAAAAACTTTTCGAAGTAAAAATCGCGCTCGGCAAGTGCCTGCAGATCCCGGGCACGGCTGTGCATGCCTTCGCGGAAAATATCGGCAAGATGGGTGCCCTGCTCGGCATCGAGCACATGGATCATGGATGCAAAAGGGAGGCCGTTGACATCTTCGTCGACCTTGATCACTTCAGCGGCCATCCCTTCCAGCGGACGCAGGTGCAGCAGCCAGGATTTACACTCCGGATCTTCAGGGTCCAGCGGAGACAACACGACCTGGCCCAGCCATGCCAGCCGCGCCACCTGGTTGAAAAGGCGAATGTCGAGTTTCTTGCCCTTCTTGTATTTGGCCAGCTCGTTTTTCAGCTGGCCGAGGTCGGTCACTGCAATTGTCTTCATGTGAACAAGGATAGCATCACCAGCGGACGCACGAAAAAAGGGCCGTGTCCCCACGGCCCTTGATGCGGAAATACTGTCAGGCGTTACATCTTCCAGCCGTAGGCGACCCCAATCGAATCCTGGTGCATCTTCACATTGAAGCCCGCCGTCGAACCGGCCCCGGTTACGGACTTGTTGAAACCGTGCATGTAGCCCACCGTCAGTTCCGATTTGTTGGACAACGTCCAGGTGGCGCCCAGCGTCAGATGCGTCTCAATGACCCCTGGCGCCAACACGTTGAAGCGCGTTTCAGTGGAAGGAATTGGCTGGCTGCCATGGCTGATGCCGCCGCGCAACGTCAGGTTGCTGTTGAGAACGTGACTTACGCCAAATTTCACCACTGTCATGTCGCGCCAGCCAAAGCCTGGGCCGTTGCTGGAGCCCAGCGGGGCCGCGACATTGCCGCTGTTGCCCACGGCTGCGATTTTGCTGTAGTTGATTTGCTGCACATCGACCGCGACCGTCGTCGCCGGCGTAGCCTTGACCGCGATGCCGATGCCGTAGTTTTCGGGAATGTCAAAATCCCCCTGCCCGGCAAACAAACCGCGGTATTTGTCAAAACTGCTCATCTTGGTTTCGGACTGATAGGTTGCCCCCACGCTGACCATCGGCGACAACTGGCCGAGCCAGCCAACGCGCACACCCATGCCTGTCGAGCTGTCATAGCCGTTATTCGTCAAATTTCCACCGGCGGATGAAAATCCGGTGAAATTCTGAATACCTTCCATCTTGAAGCGCTGGTAGGCCAGATTCAATGAAACACCCAGAGAATGCTGAGGGCTGACCTTTACCGAATAGGTCGGCGCGATGAACAACTGCATCAGATCGACACCCAGCTTGCCGGTGCCGAAAATGCCACCACCAGTCGAGGTGTTGAACGTTTCATAGCTGGTATTCATTCCGCCATTGCCATAGACCGAAACACCGAGCGACGATGTCGGGGACAGCATGCGGTTGTAACCGAATTCGGGAATCAGGAACATGTCGTCGCCATTGCCGCTGTATTCAGCTCCCAGCGGTCCCGCCCCGAGGCTCAGCCGGGTATCACGTACTGGCCTGAACAAGTCCGCTCCGAAGTCGATGCGATTTCCAACGTTCACCATTCCCGCCGGATTGGTCGCTGCAGCCAGCGTATCCTGAGGAAAAGCAATGCCCGCACCCGCCATACCCTTGGCCTTGATTCCGTAACCGTGCTGGAAATATCCGTTGGTCGCACTTGCGGTACCCGCCGCAAGCGCTCCCGTCACCGCCAACGTAACTGCCGCAACTTTAAGCTTGCACCCCATGATCCCCTCCGGAATTGAGTGATTGAACTTAGGAACCGTATTGCCTACATGAACAAACTGACATCCGCCTTCTGTGCCATCGGCAGGAAAGTCGCCGCGCCGCAGTATTCCTTGACCTCAGGAATGAAATCCTCGTGTGTGAAACCGAACAGGTCGACCGTCATCTGGCAGCCGATCATGTTGACCCCGGCTTCCAGGCACAGCCCGCGCAGCTCACTGATGTCGGCTACGCCGTTGTTGCGGATGGTTTGTTTCATCAGCCCGGTGGCCACCGATTCGAATCCCGGCACGCCGGCCTGCACGATGTTGGGGATGTTCCAGTTGATCGCCTTGAACCAGTCGGGTCCAAACGGCATTTTCATCGGCATTCCAGGATTGCCCAGAGGGCTGATCTTGAGATCCGAAATATCCTTGCGCAGCAACTGCAAGCCGTAGAAGGTGAAAAATATCGAGACATCCCAGCCCAGTGCTGCGGCAGTGGAACTCAGGATAAAAGGTGGATAGGCCCAGTCGAGCGTGCCCTTGGTCGCGATGATGGTCATCGACGGTGTGCGCTTGCCTTCGATCTCGGCCAGCTTGGCTTCGAGTCGTTCATCCAGCAGTTCATCGATCCGCTGACGGATCAGTGCTTCCATGGATGCTGCATCGGTCGTGGTGTTCATGTGTCCTCCGGAATCCCTGCTCATGGCCACCCCATCGGAACAGCCATCCGATTTTCATTAATCGGTAAATTCGAAATTAATGATATACCTGTTTTGGATCGATGCGTAGAAGTCTCGACCACAGGAACAAAAAAGCCGGGGGTGAATGGGCCCGGCCTGGAATCCTAATTTAAATTATTGATTTTATTAGTATTTATAAACCAGCTTTGACATCCTCGCCGTCGAGCTGGCGCTCGATCTTGCGGATATCGCGCTTCTTCAGCGCGAACGGAAACGACAGGATATCGGTGGGACTGGAATCGCCATAGGGCCGATTGCAGGCCGAAATGTCGTCATCCTTGCCGGGGCAGCCCGACGTGCGAAACGGCGTTCCGGCAGCAATCAGCGCTTCCACTTTCGCCTGCGGCATGCCGAAGTCGACAACCCGGCCCTCTTCGTCAAAACGCATGTCGCGGAAATGGCCGCCGGCGTAATCGATGATGTAGCGCGCGAGCTGCACGCGCCGCCACTGGCCGCGGTCCACCGCCGGCCAGTCTTCCATCAGCGAACCGCGTTCCGGGAAAAACGCGAACATGTGGTTGTGTCCGCCCATGTCGCGGATGCGCTGCGCGACCTCGAGGATCTCCTGCTCGGTTTCACCCATGCCGCATATCAGGTGCGCCCCGAATTTTTCCGGGCCGTAGACATCCGCAGCCCATTCGATGGCGCGCCAGTAGTGCTCGAACTTGTGCGGGCTGTCGACGCCCTTGCCGCGGGTGCGTTCGAATATGCCCGGTGTCACCGCATCCAGCGCCACCGTGAAAATGTCGGCGCCCAGCTCGCGCATGCGTACCAGGTCATCCTTTTCCAGCGTTGTCGGATTCGACAGGATGGACACCGGCACCCGCGATATCTCGCGCGTCCAGCGCTCGAGCAGCACGAAAGTATCGGCGTTGGAGTTCGGGTGCGTGATCATCGAAATGCACATGCGCTGGAACTCACCTTTGTCGGTCCCCGCCTTCACCCGCTCGATGACCTCGTCATAGCGCGCAGTAGGCCAGTCGACACGAATGAAATTGCGGTCGGCGTAATCGCGGGCTTCTTCGCGATGGCGCGCCAGTCCGCAGTAGGCGCAGTTGGCACGGCAGCCTTCCGGATAGGTCACCAGCAGGTTCAGGCAATGGGTACAGGCGGTACGATGCATCTTTCCCGCGACCAGCCCCAGCGTGATTGCGGCCGCGGTGCTCATCTGCACGTATTCAGGCGAACGCATCTCCGGCGTCTTGACGTGATAATCGGGCCGGTAGAAGCGGATCGGCTGAACGTTGTCGGCAATGGAATCCATGGTGTTTTCCTCAGAAATCGATGCTGTCCTGGATGGCGGCAATGCCCGCCTTGGCGCAAACGTCGTCGCGGTCGCCGGCCGGAGCACCTGACACGCCGATGGCACCGAGCAGCGAGCCCGCGCCTTCGATGATCATGCCGCCAGCCACAACGACAACACGCGGACGATGGCGAATGCCGTTCTGCTGCATCCCGGGCTGGGTTGCGCGATCGATATCGCCCGTGTTGGTGCGAAAGGTCGCTGCCGACCACGCCTTGTCCTCCGCCATCGCCGGTGTATGCGGTCCGGCAAAACGGTCGCGCAGCATTACCTGCGTCAGTCCGTGGCGATCGACCACTGCGACTGCTACCTGGTAGCCCTCATCACGACATTTTTTCTGTGCTGCCAAGGCAGCCTTCAGGGCCGTCTCCGGCGTGAGCGACTTCGTTGCGAACGTCGCATCCTGCGCCGGCAGATTGAGCGCCACACCCGAAAAAACAATACAACAAATTGTTTTAATTGATTTTTTCATAATCGATCCTAGGCGATCAGCGGTGAACGATAGTATTCGTCGAACGCAATCCAGCCGCGCCGGTGAATATTGTCATCGTTGGCAGCGGCCGTGCGCCAGATGCGGGCCATCTCGGCACGCCGTGCCACCGCGCGAGCGAGGCTATCGCCGAATTGCTCGCGCATCTCCGTATCGTACTGGGGCAGCGCATCCGTGTCCCCGGAAACCCGCGCACCCGCAGCCTCAGCCGCGCATTCCCCACTGGCCACCGCCGCCGCGATACCGGCACCCGTGATCGGATGGGTCAGTCCGGCGGCATCTCCTGCGAACAGGACATCGCCATAAACCAGGGAATCGCGCAGACCACCCACCGGTATGGCTCCGCCGGTGCGAATATAAATTTCCCTGCCGACGCGACCTTCGCTCGCGAGGCGCGAATGCAGTGCATCGAGCGGCGTCTTCATGTCCGCATCCACTGCCGGGTCCATGCCCAGGCCCAAATTGGCCCGCTCGCCCTTCGGAAACAGCCAGGCATAACCCCCGGGATAATCGGGGGAGAGCCAGATGTCAGTGTCATCGAAAGGCTGCAGCAACGGCACGGTGTACTGGCGGGTGGTCACCGTATGCAATGCCGGCAACCCCAGCAGTCGCGCCACGGTCGAATGCGGGCCATCAGCAGCAATGAGTACGCGGTATTCCGCAGCCCATTCTCCGGCAGGACCGCGAACAACGGCTTGCCTTTTCTGCCCGTCAATGGCCAACAGGGTGCTTGCAGTGTGCAACATCGCCCCCGCCTCCGCCGCGCTGCGCGCAAGCGACTGGTCGAATGCCGCACGATCCACCATCAGCCCGCTGAAGGGCGTTCCCACGATCATTCCGGAAGGCAGCGCGCTGCTCATGCCGTTGATGCGCTGGGCAAACACCCCCGGCCCCATCGCATGGCGCGACAGCGGCATCGGTATGAATTCGGCGCATTGCACCGGCACGCCGATCTCCCGCTTGCGTTCCACTGCAATGACGCTAAGGCCGGCGCTGGCCGCGGCTGCAGCTGCCGAGCCCCCTCCAGGACCAAGTCCAATAACGAGCACATCGCAGGCGATCTTGTTCATGGCTGCGGTGCCGCCAGCGGCTGTTTGAGCGCACGCTGCATCACGGCGATGAAATCATCCGGGGTCAGGGTCAGCATGTCGACCGGATGGCCGGAAAAAAACCGGCGTATTTTCTCATCGACACTGTCCAGCGGCAGGTCACGCAGTGCCGCCTCGAGATCTGCCAGCGTGCGTCGCGGATTGATGAACAGATCGCCGCTGAACCAGACCCGGCGCAGGATGCGGCTGTTCAGGTCACAGGCGACCGATACCCGCAGCAGTCCACCGGCAAATTTCTGGGTCGCCTCCAGCAACGGCATGTCGGCTGCCGGACGGCTGACCAATCCAACCCAGTCCGGATGATCAATTTCGGCGAGCGCTGCCTGATAACGCCGCTCTTCCGACAACGTCAGTTCGCCCTCGGAAAATTCCACGCCGAATTCGCTTTCGAATGCCTCGACCATGTAGTCGCGGATCAGTCCCGCATCGGGCTTGCGGCCCAGCAGTTCCTTCAGGTTGGCAACCCTGTCGCGCGCTGAAGCAATGGCCTTGTCCGAAAGTTTTTCCGCGGTGATTCGCAACACGCGTAACATCTTTTCGACATCGAACTCGATCAGCAGCGTGCCCTGGTACATCAGCGCATCGCCGTCAAAGGCACCGCCGGTGCCGGAAATTTTGCGGCCGTCGACTTCGATGTCGTTGCGCGGACGGAAGCGGGCGTCGACGCCCAGTGCACTGATCGCGGTTGCCGCGGCATGGCAGATGCGCCTTGAAATCACCTGCATGTCGGCAGTACCGAGGTCGCGCTTGTGCAAGTACAGTTCCCAGCCGATCTGGGTTTCGTCGAAATAGATCGCACCGCCGCCGGTAATGCGCCGCTGCACTGTGATGCTGTGCTTGCGGCAATACTCGAGATCGAGTTCCTGCTCCGCGCTCTGGTGATAGCCCAGCAGTGCCGAAGGCGTGAAACGCAGGAAACGCAGCGTGCTGGGAATTTCTTCTGCCTGGCGCGCCTCCAGCAGCGCCCGATTGAGCGCGATATTCTGTGCCGCAGGCCGCAGACCGGTATCGATGACGCGCCAGTGATCCATGGCTATCAGCCGGCCACCACCGGTATGCCGGCCAGCTTGCCGGATGCGCGCGGACGCGCACGCCGTTCGGCGATCAGGTCCTGAAGATCGACGCGCACCCCCGAATCACGCTCCAGCGCCATGACCTCGTCACCAACCGCTATCGAACAACAGGCCGGCGTCACCCGCACATCCCGACCCAGACGCAGCGCCAGTTCAACCACTCCATCTGCCGGATGAGCAATGCCGTTCAGCCCGGCCATCGCGGCGTAGCTGTCGATTTCAGCCTTGATCAGGCCCGCAGGACGCGCGCAGCCCAGCAGCAACGGCAAATCCGGAAGTCGGCGTCGCGCATCGAGGAAAAAGCGACCAACCTGACGTGCATCCGGCGTCACAAAGGGGCGCTGTGCCGGCGCATAAAACGGCATGACCACCACCAGCACCAGAGCTGCCGGACGGTGACGGGCAACAATTTCCATTGCCTCCCATTCGCCGAGCAAACGTCCGTAGTGCAGGCCAATGACAATGTGCGGCACCGCCTTCATTGAAGTCGCGGTCAGGCATTCCAGCGAACGCTCGAAATCGGCAACGCTGCGCTTCAGGTGGTAAACCTGCGAGATCGTGTCCTGGGACCCGATGACATCCATCATTGCCGCGTCGATGCCCGCATCTTCCATGCGCCGTGCGATATCGCGGTCGACCAGCGCAGTATGCAGGGCGATCTTGAAAGCCGGAAAAGCGTCCTTGATACGGCGCACCACGGGGTAATACGAGTCGTACTCGACCTCGTTGCGGTGATTGGAGCCGCCGGTCAGCAGCATGCCTTGCGCGCCGCCGGCGATCTGTTCGTTGACCACGCGCCACAGCGCATCCGGCGTGCGTGCCGGAATCATCGGCTCGAGAATTTTCGCCTTGCAATGATCACAGGCCAGCGCGCACTCGCCGCCGGTAATCGACACTGCCGGCCATGCACTCTTGCCGCAACCGGCGAGTTCCGAAGTGACGTAGGACTTGAACGTCGGGGTGTAGAAATTGATTCGCGGCTGGGAACCAATGCCCGACCGCTCGATCTCGCCGACCAGCCCCGGGTCGAGCTCGACGCTTTCAAGCGGCTCAATGCCCGCGACGATGTCCGTCCAGGAGTGGTTCACCGATTCACCCGCTTCCGCAAGCGTCAGATTACTGGCAACCAGCGAAGCCTTCGGCATTCATCTTCGCTTCGAAAGCAGCGACGACTGCACCGCCGGTGACCAACGCCGCGGAATCGCCGTCCCAGTTGCTGGGCTTCATCTTGACCATCCAGCCCGAACCGTAAGGATCACTGTTAATGGAACCCGGGGCCGAAGACAACGCGTCATTGATCGCCACCACCTCGCCCGCGACCGGCGCCTTCACCGGACCCACCCACTTGCCGGATTCGACGGTGGCCGCAGACTTGTTGAGGTCGACGCTGCGGCCGACTTTCTTCGGCGTGCACGACACCACCTGCCCGGCCAGCGCCGCAGCATAGGCAGTCATGCCGATGGTCACCGTGCCGTCGGCCTC
>JAYQOT010000022.1:0-36453 GCA_038144955.1 Burkholderiales bacterium
GGACTGACCGTTTGGTATTCCTTGCCGGATCAGCAATACCCGGTAGTTGTCGGCGCCATTCAACCGCAGGAAATTGCCGCCCCCGCTGCAGTTGGGTGCGCCTACCTGGGAGCAGGGATCGGCCACCGCGTAATGGATTACGTAGTCCCAGTAGTTCTGGAAAAACCAGGCGGGCCATGCCATGGTCCATTGGGATGCAGTGGCTCCATCCCCGCCGGGCAGGCATGGATTGCCCCCAGTGGGATAGGGCAAGCGACCGCCATCATTCCAGCAAGAGAAGTCATTCAAATAACGGTTGGATTTCGGGTAACGACCGGTGGTGTTGAAATAGTGTTGGAGTCTTTCCTGCGCAACACGCAACGCCCGCATTTCCAGCGGCGGGAAAAATGCGCGGGGCGTAATCCAGATCAGGCGGTCATTGAAAGTCGAAGATTCAGCGGAATTGTCAAACACGGTATTTCCGTCGGCATTTCCGCCTTCGAGGAAATTGGTCACATCGAAAGTCGCCGCAGCCCGGTCCTGGCTGCCGATGGGTGTTCCCGGAGCAAACACGATGGCGATGGCATTTTCTCCGCTTACCGTGAATTCCCCGGCCGTATCCGAATTCAGGACCCCGGTCCGGCTGCTGTATTTGAATCCATTGGATACCGCGTATAACAGTGGAGCGCCTGTGCCGTCACGCAGTTCGGGAAGTCCCAGGGTTTTCCAGGGCAGGTAGCCAACACGGGATGTGGAAGTGTTACAAGAGCCTGCCGTCTGACCATTTGCGTAACTGGTGGCAGGGCAAGGCAAATCCCCCAGCCTCTCTGAATCCTGGACACTGACGGCATAAGCCATCAGTGCTTCGCGTGCGGTTGCCAGGGATTTGGCGGTAACTTGTGCTTCATTGAGCTTGGGGTTGGTGGATGCTCCCGCGGAAAGAATCAGTGCGACTCCGGCGATTCCAATCATCAATACCAGGACCAGAAATGCAGCGCCACGCTGGTTCCGTGGGGGGGTTTGTCTGAACAAAGATTCGCGACGACCGGTCACGATAATCACCGAGGCACGGTTTTTGACGCAGGTTCCGATGCAGGTTCGCGCTCTGCGGGAGTGTCGGATTTTGCGGTCGTAGCAGGGCCGGCTTTTGTATCAGTTGGGGCAGGTTTGGAGGGCGCTGCAGTGGCCGCAGATTTGCTTGGCGGTCTGGTTGAAAAGGATTCTTCGACACGGCCCGACAACAGTTCGACCTGTTGACCGACTTTGAGTCGTGTCTGGGTATTGCCTTCCGGGGACTTCAAAAAGATATCCCCGTTGCGTCCGACAGTGCCGGTGACTGACTGTTTGTTTCTCAATTCGGCTTCAGAAAGTAATTGGCCGTTGACCCAGACTGTGGATTTACCGTCATTGCGGCGAACCAGGCCGCTGAATTTGACCAGCTCGGGAATCGGTTCATCCTTAACCTGGCTGGCGACAATCCGTTGTGCCCTTAGCGTGTTGAGTTGGGCGCGCTGATCGGTTGTAAAAAATAGCCGTCCAACAGGTTCGGCGCCGAAGGCCAACTGGGACAGTGTGAACAACATCAGTGCGACGACCAGCTTCACGGAGTCCCCCCGGCGACGGGTTCAGGGGCGACGGTGATCCAAGACAGTTCGCATTGAGCCTTGATGTTGGGTTGATAGCGAACCTGCCCGATTTCCGCAGTGCGAACCAGCAGGCAGCGATCCAAGTGAAACAGGCCGCCAGCCTGTTCGCGCAAAGCTTCAAAAAAGCGCAATAGATCGAGTCCATGTACGATATTGAAGTCCAGCTTCATTTCGGACTGCCGCAGAACGATTTTTCCGGGATCGAATTCGGAGGCGTAGGGATAAATTTTCTGCGTGCTTAATTGATAATTGACCCCGAACAGGTCGGTGCGCTGGTTGGCGATGCGCAATGCGTCCAGCCAGTTGATGCGCTGTTCGTCGCCGATGATGCCGGCATTCTGTAATTGCCGGTAGCCGTCAACGTACTGGACGATGATGGATTTTTCATCGCCGGACCGTTGCATCCGGGTCTGGGCTTCCCGCAACTGGGTTTGCTGCTGGCGCAGGGCAACATCCGCTTTTTCGCGCAGGGTGTTGGTGTAATAGACCGCCCCGGCCGTTGCCAGCAGCATGACCACGAGGATCAGGATAGGAACGCGCAGCGTTTTGAGATCTTCGCCGTTCATGTCGGTCGCTTCAATACGACAACAAGACGGAATTCAGCTGAGCCTGATTGCGCGGGGTTTTCCGCGGTATTGCCGGTCATCGCGATTGTCGGGCTGACGTTCAGGGGCAATTGCAAGATGCGTACATTTTCCACCGCGGGATCTTTGCGCAGGCGGTCGGCCAGCGTATTGATCGCTGCAATGGCCTGTCGGAAGTCTCCCTTGAAATCGCGGATCTGTCCGGAGACCATCCCGCTCTGCAGGCGTAGCGTGCCTGATGGTCCGGGGGGCGCTGCTGGCGCTGGTGTCGGTGTTGCAGCTTGGGGCGACGTTGCAGCACCTGTTTCAAATTCTGTGGGGCGGTATTGCCAGCCGATTTCGTTCAGGGCAATTTCAGGGAAAGGTTCGATGGCCCGGCTGACTACCTGAAGGAAACGCTCCGGAGTAACGGCCGCTGCCTTCAGCTTGGCTACAACCTCGGTTGCTTTTTTGAGATTGTCAGCGGAGGTGGGTGCGGCAGGAAACTGGCGTGTCGCGGCCTGGTAATCGGCGTTGACCTGTGCGGTCCGACGCGCGATTTCCTGGATCTGGCCTTCAATGGAGTCCTGTTGCCAGAGATTGAATCCGCCGCCGGCGAGGCCGATGGCTGCAACCATTACGCTGGCAGCCATTAATTGGCGCCGCCACTGGTAGCGTCGATAGCCTTCCGTTACTGCAGGAGATGCCAGATTGCCGGCCTGCGCCCTTGATCCGAGCAAATGCAGGTAGATGACGGCCGGTCCATCTCCGATCAGTGCGGCATCAAGCTTGAGGCCGGTCGCAATCTCGTTTTTGCCGAGGCGATTGCATTGCAGGCTGGGGTTGTCTTCGCTGATGGCGCGCGCGGTTTCGGAAAACTGGTCGGCGTGATCCAGCAGCACAACGTTGACCGGTTCATCCAGGGTGGCTGCACGCAACGCATGCAGGTAGAGGCGGGTGTTGGATATTTCTTCGATGAGCGCCTTGTCGCTGGTGCCGCCCATGGCATCGGTCCGGCTCAGTCGGCTCAACCTGAACGCGCCCTCGCGGAAGAAAGTAAGCCGGATGCCGGCCGGGTGCGCGGCGACGAAAAGCAGATTCTTGGGAGAGCCATCGACCAGGTTTACCAATCCGCTGGTTACGGTGGGCAGCAGATAGATGCCCCCCACGGGCAGCCCGGCCTCGTTTACCGCAGCCAGCCAGGGTGCGACGATTTCGGGATTGGTCAGCGCAGAAAACAGGAACCGGTCGTCACGTCGTTTGCTGCTGTCGCGCCCAACCAGTGCAGCAGAGCTGAATTGCGAACCACGGTAGTACTGGCGCAATTTGCGTTCGACCATCTGGGCACGTTCCGAGCCCGTGGCATGAGGCAGGGTTTCGAAGCGATAGTCTTCCTCAATCGCATCGACCATGATGAAAGCGGGTATTCCTGCAGAGGCAGCCGCATATTCCCTGAAGCTGTCCATGCCTTCGTCGTCATTGCCGAAAAAGGCGCACTCGTCCAGGCGCCCGCCGCTCCAGCGGGCGGCTGTGGTTCCATTTACGTCAATGCAGAGGAGAAGTTTCCTGGCCATGGCGGATACGCGGGAGGCGCGTCAGGGATAAAAGTTCACCGCGGCTAAAATTTCAGTTTGCCGAGAATATCATAGACGGGACCGAGTATCGCCCAGATCACAAACGCAATCATTCCTCCGAGTATCAGTGTCAGCGCCGGGCCGAGCATTTTCATGCCCTTGTCGACCGAGTCCTTGACGTCGCGGTTGTAAAAGTAGGTGACATTGGAGAGCGCGACATCCAGCGCACCCGTCGCTTCGCCGACTCGCAACATTCTGATCACCAGCGGCGGGAACAGACCCAGATTGTTGAAGGTATCGGTGAGGCCCTCGCCCGCGGCCACCTGCTGGACGGCGCGGTTCAGTCCGTCGGCGACCACGCGATTGCCGACGACGTCTTCGCAGATGCGGATGGAGTCAAGCACCGTGACACCCGACCGGTACATTAGCCCGAACGTGTTGGCGAAGCGGGAGAGGATGATTTTCTGGAGTATGGGTCCGACGATGGGCATGCGCAGTTTGGCGTAGTCCCACTGGTAGGCAGCCTTGCTGGAGCGGTTGACGACGACGACCAGCGTGACCACGGCGATTACCGGCAACAGAATGATGGGCAGCCAGTACGTGGTGGCGATATTCGAGGCAGCCAGCAGCAGCTGGGTTTGCACCGGCAATGCCATGCCCATCGACTTGAACAAGGAGGCGATCTGCGGGACCAGGAAAACCAGCAGGGCAGCCATGACACCCAGAACCACCACCAGGGTCAGGGCCGGGTACATCAGCAGCCGCTTGGTTTGCGATATGAGTTCATCCTGCCAGCGGATGGAATCGGCGAGGCTCTTGAATACTTCCGGCAACTGGCCTGATTGCTCGCCTGCTTTGATCAGGTTGATGAAAACGCGATCGAAAACATCGGGGTGAGCGGCCATGCACTGGGATAGCACGTTGCCCGCATCCATGTCTTCGGTCATCACCGTGAGTACTTCCCGGAAACGCGGTGAATCGATGGAGTCCCGCATGTCGCGAAGTCCGTCGATGATCGGAATTCCCGAGCGCACCATCTGTTCCATGTCGAAGCAGAAGTTGACCAGATCCTGGCGGGTGATGGTTCCACCCCCGGCTACCGATGAAGTTTGGCGATCGACCTGTTTGCAGGTGATCAGGTCCAGGCCCATGCGGCGCAACCGCAGTTCAAGATCAACCTCGTTGACGGCATCGAGGCCGCCGCGTGCTGGCTGTCCCGTCCGGTCGATGGCTTTGTATTCGTAAGAGGGCACGGGTCAGTCGCGCGAATGAAGCAAGTCGGATTTCCGGGCTGGGATCACTGGCGCAGTCGTCCGGTCAGATCGACGGCCCGGGCGACTTCGGCCAGGCTGGTGCTGCCGTCGAGAACCTTGCCTATGCCCTCTTCGGCGAGTGAGCGAAAACCCTTTGAAACCGCCTCGGCCCGCAGCTCCTTCGCGGTGGCGCGCCGTGCGACCAGTTCGTCAAGGTCTGCGTCCATGACCAGAAGTTCCATGATCGGGGTGCGGCCGCGGTAACCCTTGTTGGAACATTGCTTGCAGCCGATGGGCCGGTAGAGAAACGAGGTGGAATCGCCTGCCATTCCCAGAAGTGCACGCTCTTCACGCGAAGGCGCATAGGCTTCCTTGCAATGCGAGCACAGCAGCCGTACCAGGCGCTGCGCGATGACGCCGATGATGTTCCCGGCCATGATGTCTGGCTGCACGCCGATGTCGAGCAGCCGCGGGAAGGCGCCGAGTGCCGAATTGGTGTGCAGGGTGGTGAATACCTGGTGGCCGGTCATGGCGGCACGAAATGCCATTTCCGCTGTTTCCCGGTCACGAACCTCGCCGACCAGGATGATGTCGGGGTCCTGACGCATGATCGAGCGGATGCCGTTGGCGAAATCCATGCGTGCGACTTCGTTGACCGAAGTCTGGCGCATCAGCGTCAGCGGGTACTCGACCGGATCCTCGAGCGTCATGATGTTGACGGTCTCGTCATTGACCTGCGCCAGAAGGGAATACAGGGTTGTGGTCTTGCCGCTGCCGGTAGGGCCGGTAACTACAAGAATGCCTTCGGGCCGGGCCAGCATCATTTCCAGCTTGCCCATGATTTCGGCCGACAGGTTCATGCCGTCGAGGTTGACGATCGATTTTTCGCGATCCAGCACCCGCAGTACGATGTTTTCAACGTAAATCGTTGGCTGGGTGGAAACGCGGAAATCCACCGGGCGGCCGTTGAGGGTGAGGGATAACCTTCCGTCCTGCGGTGCACGGGTCTCGGCAATGTTCATGTCGCTGACCACTTTGACGCGGACGGTGATGCCGGGCATGTAGGTTTTGTGCAGGCTTCGAACAGTCTCAAGTACGCCGTCAATCCGGTAACGGATGCGCAGGAACGCGTATTCGGGCTCGAAATGGATGTCAGAAGCACCGCGTTTCACGGCATCGACCAATATCGCGTTGACCAGCCGCACCATCGGCTGCGTGTACTCGTCGCCGCCGGCCTGAAGACTTTCGTAGTCGATTTCGCCGGTCTCGATTTCGGTCAGAATGCCGTCGACCGAAAGTTCATGTCCGTAGAACTGGTCAATGTAGTCGCCAAGCTGGGCTTCTGCGGCGAGCTGCGACTTGATCTCGACCTGCGGCCCGACCATCGCGCGCAACTGGTCGAGCGCGATGACGTTGAATATCTGGGTGGTCGCGATGGTCAGAACCTGGTCCACCGGGTCGTACGCGATCGGCAGCACGTGATTGCGGCGTGCGAATTCCTCGGGGATCAGGCTCAGTGCCTCGGGATCGGCCACGACCTGGGTGAGGTCGATGGATTCCTGGCCGACCGTCCGCGCCATGATGTCGCGGATGGCGGTCTCGGTGACAAACCCGAGACGCACCAGGAGGCGCCCGATGGGGATATTGCTGTTGCGTTGCTCGGCGAGGGCAATCGCGAGCTGATCCTTGGTGATCAGCCCCTGCTGGACCAGCAGTTCACCGAGCCGCAGCTTTTTTCGTTGTTCGGCCATGCGGCAGCCTCAGCCCTGTTACTGCGCTTGCGACGCCAGTTGGCGGATTCGCTCTTGCGCTTGAGACAGATTGAAACCCGAGCGACCCGTTGCCGACGCCCGTGAGACGGCATGCCGGTAGAAGCCGAGGGCCAGCCTGTGCTGGCCCACATGCTCCAGACCTACCGCCAGGTTGTAGGCGTAGTCCGGATTGGCGGGTTCGAGATTGTGTGCGCGGAAATAGGCCTGTTGGGCTTCGCTCCAGCGCGACTGGTCACCGTAGAGATTTCCCAGAGTGAAGTAAAGCGAGGCCAGCGGTTCTCGGGCGATCAACTGCTTGAGCTTGGCTTCGGCGCCAACCGGGTCGGCCCTTCCCATCAGGGAGATCAATCCGGCTTGCGCGTAGGCGTTACGTGGCTCCAGATCCAGGATATCGAAATAAAGCCGGCTTGCATCTTCGGCGCGTCCCTCGTTCATGGCGATGGCGGCAAGGCCCAGCAAGGCCTGGGTGCTGCGGGGTTCGCTGCGGGCGGCTTCGCTGTAGGCCTGGCGCGCTGCGTCGAGGTTTCCCGATTGCAGGGAGGCGTAGCCCTGGGCGAGACGCGGGTCCAGACGCGCTTCGGCAGAACCTGCGCTGACCTTGATGGAATCATGCGGGGCCGCGGTAACTGCCTGCTGCACGGCCGGTGTTGCCGGTGGCGCGGGTCTTTGCACTGGCGCGGGTTCAACGGCTGGAGCGGATGCCTTGGTTTCAGCCGCGGTTTCCGGGGCAACAATGCTACCCGTCGCAATGGGTGCCGGAACTGCCGGTGCCGGAGCAGGGGTTTTCACCAGGGGTGCAGGTGGTGCCGGGGGACGCGAGATGAAAAGTCCGGGGTTGGTGATCTGCAGGTATACGTAAATGGCCAGTGCCACTGCGCAGAGCGCGGTAATGATTCCGATCACCACCATCGGACGCATGCGTGATTTACTCACGGCAGCGGTCGCCCCGCTGCCCGATGTCGCCTGCAGGACAGTCGCCGCGCGTGATTGCTCCCGCGATGGACGTTCGGATCGTACCGGCCGGGCTTCCTCGGCGGGCTGGGGTGGGGTGTCCGCGGTTAGCGGTTCCAGTGTCAATTCCAGCGCCGGTTTTGCAGCAGCGGTCGCAGGGGGAGGAGCGGCTGCAGCAGGTGCGCCAACTGCAGCAGCGGGAGGTGCTTTACGTCCCGGCGGCTCGGCAGCAGGCGAGGTTGTCGATACAGGTTTGGCATCCCCGCGATCCTTGGCGGCCTTTTCCAAGGCCTTCATCAGCAGGCTCATGGCGCGGCAGGCTGAGTTGCAGCTGGCTTGGCTTCGGCTTGCGGAAGGAAGCGTCGGAAGAATTTCAGTTCATCGCTGTCCAGCGTCGGATTGGGCACGACGGTCGGGCGCAGGAAGATGACCAGTTCGGTCTTGGCTGCACGTTCATCACGGAAACGAAACAGATCGCCGGCCTCGCCGAGCCGGTCCGCACCGGGAATCTGTTCCCGGTTGCCGCGGACTTCATCCTGCATCAGGCCACCCAGGATGGCGGTCTGGCCGCTGACCATCTGCAGCACGGATTCCATTTCCCTGACCTGGACCTGTGGCACGGGATTGGCGACACAATTAGTACGGGTGGCGTCACACAGGTTGGGGTTGGGGTCATTTACAAACGGCTGGCTGGGCCGCAGGCGACTGATCGTCGGTCGAACCGTCAG
Source organism: Burkholderiales bacterium (assembly GCA_038144955.1). Taxonomy (GTDB): domain Bacteria; phylum Pseudomonadota; class Gammaproteobacteria; order Burkholderiales; family SG8-41. Next base: position 8,467 of record JAYQOT010000022.1, read on the forward strand.
CAGAACACGTCCGTCTTCGTTGATTTGCGGGGTAATGCCCATCACCATGCCGACCGCCACGGTTTTTGCCGTCGTATTGAAAGTGGTGAGCGCAGGGCCGGTTGCCGGCGATGTGGTCTGGGCCTGGATTTCAAAATAGACGATGTTGTCCACGACCTTTAGCAGCGCGGTCTGGTTGTTCAGCGCCATCAGCTTGGGGCTGGACAGCACGCGCGAATTGCCGAATTCCTGCAGCATTCTGACCGTGCCGCTGATGTTGCCGAGATTCGTAACCGGATTGGTATAGGCCACAGTCAGGGCATTGCCCGCGGCTGCGCCTGCTGCGGTTGCGGCCGCGGCAAAACCGCTGGACAGTGTCTGGGTGATGGCCAGGCCGCCACTGACCGCAAGACGGCTCCAGTCGATACCGCCCTGGTAAGCGTCTGACAGCGTTACTTCGATGATGGTGGCCTCTATCAGTACCTGACGCTGAACCGCGCTGATGACACCGTCAATGTGCCGCTGGATCAGCTGGTGCTGGGCTTCGGTGGCGTTTATTGTGATCACACCGGACACGGGATTGACGACCACATCGTCGGGCACAAGAGAAGATTGTTGGGAGGCACTGCCCGGCGGGCTGATCACCGCGCTTGCGAGATTGGGGGCACCGGCTCCGGCACGACTGGCCGCTTCGATCTGTTTGACCCGCAGATCCTGTTCCTGCTTGAGCAGCGCCAGCCGTTCGTTTCGCGCTTCGGCATTGAGATTCTGCAGTCGAGTCGAGTTCAGGATCGAACGGATGTTATCGCGCAGCTGATCCCAGAAATTGTTGACGGAGGTGGATTTAACCACCGTGTTCGAGCCGGAGGTGCTGCCACCCGAGGAGCCTGAGCCGCCGCCACCAGAGCCGCTGGACGTGGATATTTCACCCGATGCGCCGATGGTCGAAGTCGTGTCCCGCGTCAGGTTGACGTAGTTGACGCGGTATGTTTTGACGTAGGGCGTGTCCGGAGAAACGATGATGGTATTGCCTTCGGTCCGGTAACGCAGATTAATTTGTTTGGATACGCGCTCTAGGATGGCGGGTAACGTTTCATTGATGGCGTTCAGGCTCACCAGCCCGCTGATCCCGGGGTGTATGTCAATGTTCTGTTTGGTGTCACGGGCCAGCGCCAGCAGCAGTTCCTTCACCGGAACTTCGTTGACAACCACGCTGTAGGTTTGCGGTTTGATCTGCGGAGCCGGTGGCGGCACCAGTGGCGAAACTCGTGCCGGCGGCGGAATCGAAACGCTGATCGGCGGCGGCGGGGTCTGCGGTGTGGAGATGTGGCCTTCCGAGGGCTGCACTTTTGGCGTGAACTGTGCGCAACCGGCCAAAAGAATTGCGGCGCAAACCCAAGCGAAAGAAACAGCAGCACCGGATGATTTCATTCTCGTCGGTTCGTACGGAGCGGTAAATTGTTGTCGTGCACGTTGCCGTTCGGACATTTTAAGCATTTTCTCCTTGTTTCACGGGTTGCGGATGCATGCAGCCCGGACAACTCCTGCGTTTCCGCTGTTACGCAGGATTTTTCTCTCCCACTTCCGTTCGAATGCCATGAACCGTGCGCAGCAGGGGCCGGTAGGCCTTGATGAATCCCGGTAATTTTGCCATTGCCCCAAGCGCAGCTCGCTCATCCTCAAAACTGCCCCAGATTACGGTCAATGAGGGCTCACCTTTAGCGAGGGTACGATACACAAAAACACTTTTAATTTCAATGGTATTAGAGAGATATTTGAGGTGTTGGTTAAGCTGTTTTTCGTCGCGCGCGCCGAAAAGTTGGACGGTATAGGTTTTGGGGTCGGCTGAAGCCAGCCATTGCTCAGTTGCCGCCAGTCGTTCCTCGAGCAGATTGGCGGGTTTTGCCCGGGCCGGTTTTGCCGGTTCCTCGGTTTTGGTTGGTGCGGGGGCGGAGGCGGGTTGAGGTTCAGGTGTGGCCGCTGCCGAGGGGGTCATGACCCCCGGTTTTTTATAATAACTATCTGTTTTTATTGATATATTTTCAGATTTCTCGGTGGTGGCAGGTGCCGTTTCCTGGACATTGGCTGAGGCTCCCGTATTGATTGGAGCGGTGGCCGCGGGTGGGGTGACCAAAGGTGTGGGTGCCACCCCGAAAGTGGCATATAACGCGGCACCGACTGTCATTCCCAGTATCAGCAGCAGCAGGCCGAAACCCAGCCGGGGCTGGGTGGATGCCGGGCGGTAATGCTGCTGCGCGAATTCGGAATCGCGCACCGCGGCGTCCAGATGCTTCTGGCGTATGGAATGCGTGTTGTCGGCAAAAGCGGCGAGCAGAGCTTTGTCGGCGATCAGGTTGATGCGCCGGGTCAAACCTCCCGAAATTCGCGCAATCTCGCGGATGATAGCCTCGGTAAACAGATCCGGTCCGCGGTAACCGGCCGCACGCAGGCGGAACATCAGGTATTCGCGGGTTTCGGGCGGAGTCAGCGGCTCGAGGCGGAAGCTGTGGGTGATGCGTTCCTTGAGCTGACGGATCTGGTTCTGGCGCAGGTTGTCATCCAGTTCCGGCTGGCCGAACAGCACGATCTGCAGCAATTTGTCCGATTTGGTTTCAAGATTGGACAGCAGCCGGATTTCTTCCAGGGTGGCAATCGGCATGCCCTGTGATTCCTCGACGAACAGCACCACGCGTTTGCCCTGGGCATGGCGTTGCAGCAGGTGGTTCTGGATCGCGTGCATGACTGCCAGCCTGCCGGCGTCGCGGGGGATTTCGAGCTGCAGCTCGAAGGCAATTGCATCGAGGATTTCCTCGGGAGAAACACTGGGGTTCGCCAGATAAACCGTCTCAACGTTATCGGGCAGACGGGTCTGCAGCATGCTGCACAACATGGTTTTGCCGCTGCCTACTTCGCCGGTGACCTTGACTATGCCTTCGCCCTGGGTGATCGCGTAGATCAGTGCCTCGAGTATCGGGCCGCGATTGCCGCCGCCGAAAAAGAAATCGGTGTTGGGCGTGATCTTGAACGGCGCTTGGCTGAGCCCGAAGTGTTCGTGGTACATGGTCTATTTATCCTCAGTGCCGTCGCTGTGCGTTTGCATCCTGCTGTAGAGCGTTGTCCGGTGAATTCCCAGACGCTTGGCGGCCTGTGACAGGTTGCCGTTGGTCAGCGCGAGTGCGGCTTCGATAAAACCGCGTTCCCAGTGTTTCAGTACTTCGTCGAGCTTGAAATCGGGGTCTGCCTCCAGCTGTCGTCGTGCAGCCTCCAGCAATACGCTTTCGTCTGGCAGTCCTGTGCCACCCCCGCCCGGAATCGCGCTTTCACGGTCGAATTCAGTCTGCAGCAGTTCGGAATTTACGCGGGTGCCGGCGTATTTGGTGCACAGCCTGATTACGATGTTGCGCAGTTCGCGCACGTTGCCGGGGAAGGGATAATCCTGCCATGCGCGCAGGGCGGCGCCGTCAAGCTCGACGGGCTGTACGCCAATCTGCGCGGAATAGAATTTCCGGAAATGGTCAAGCAGCAGGATCTTGTCGTCACCGAGATCACGCAGCGGCGGCATGCTGATCGTGAATACGGACAACCGGTGATAGAGATCGGCACGAAAGCGGTTGTGGCGGATCTCGCTGCGCATGTCGCGATTGGTGGCAGCAACCACGCGGGCGTTGGAGGTGCGGCTCTGGGTTTCACCCACTCGCTGGAATTCGCCGTTCTCCAGCACACGCAGCAGCTTGGCCTGCAATTCCAGGGGCAACTCGCCGATTTCGTCAAGAAACAGGGTTGAATCGACGGCGTCCTCGAAATATCCGGCGCGCGCCGTTGCGGCGCCGGTGAATGCACCCTTGGCGTAGCCGAACAGCGTGGGTTCGACCAGGGTCGGCGCGATGGCGGCGCAGTTCAGCGCCAGGAAGGGTTTGCCACCGCGCTTGCTCTGCCTGTGCAGCGCCTGGGCGACCAGTTCCTTGCCGCTGCCTGATTCCCCCTCGATCAGGACGGGGAACGGGGAGTCGACGAATTGCGCGATCTGCTGCCGCAGTTTCTGCATCGGCGGGCTGTCGCCGAGCAATCCCGAATCGATGTCATCCTGTTCTGCGGAAGTGGCGTTCAGCGCCCGCTGCAGCAGGGACTTGAGTTGCGCGGGCTCCGCGGGTTTGGATATGAAATCGATGGCGCCCAGGGTTCGGGCGTGGCGTGCGTTGGCTTCGTCGTTTTGCCCCGAGAGCACGATGATTTTCATTGCCGGAGCAGCAGCAATCAATTCGGCAATCAGCTGATAACCCTCGTCGGGTCGATGCGGTCGGGGTGGCAGACCGAGATCAATCAGGGCCAGTTGCGGCGGTGTATCGCGCTGGCGCAGCAGTGCCTTGGCGTGAGCCCGGGACTCTGCCGCGGTGACGCTGAATTCATCGCTCAGCACGTAGCTCAGCGTATCGACGATGACGGGATCGTCGTCAACGATCAGCAATTCCGGTTTCGGACTGGTGGACACGTAGTGGATCTGGAATATAAGTCGCTGAAATTATTGGGTATTGTGCCAGATAGTGGAGAGTAGCGGCGAGCAAACTCTGAAACACGGTGCGAAATCAGGCGCGGTTCACGCAGTCCAGATAGGCCTGTTCCAGATCCGAACTGCCGTGGCGTGACAGAAACTCGGCCGGGGAACCGGTAAAGAGCAGGCGTCCATGATGCAGCACGGCCATGCGATTGCACATTTCGGCGACATCGTGCAGGGCATGAGTGGTCATCAGTATGGTGCGGCCTGCGGCATGCTGGGTTTTCAGTTCGCGTTTAAGCAGTGCCCGGGCCTTGGGGTCCAGTCCGCTGGTCGGTTCGTCGAGGATGTAGAGATCCTTGTCCGAGAGCAGGCAGGCGCTCAGCCCGAGTTTCTGGGTCATGCCCTTGGACAGGGATCGCGACGGCCGGTCCAGCGTCTCCGGCGCCAGTTCCAGCGCATCGAGCATTGCCCGGGCCCGGCTCTCGTCATAGGGGCGACGGTGCAGTTCCGCCAGGTAACGCAGGAAGTCGCGGCCCGTCAGGTAGTACGGCGGCATGAACCGTTCGGGGAGAAAAGCGAGGCGGCTGCGCGCCGCGGTTTGCCTGTGCGGTACGCCGAAAATTTCAACCGCGCCTGAATCCATGTCGCAGAAATCGAGAAGACATTTGATCAGCGTGGTCTTGCCGGCGCCGTTTTCTCCCACCAGTCCGAAAAAATCACCCGCATTGATTTCCAGCGAAAAACCGGCCAGCGCAACGGCTTTGCCGTAGGACTTGCCGATGCTGTTGATGCGCAATGCGGGGGCCGACATGCGCCGTAACTTAGCTCAAAGCCGCGGGGGGGTAAAGGAAGCCCGGGATGCAGCGCAGGTCTTATAATCGGTGCCATGAAAAACGCCGATCATGCGCTGCTGGAGCAGCTGTCCGAAAACAGCCGGCGTTATCGCGACCCGGTGTCCGCCATCGACTGGTCAGGTCTGGACACCGGCAGTTTCTGGCTGCCGGAACAGGCGCTATCCCTTTATGGCCTGCCGGAATATGAAGTGTTATCGCCCGATGTGCGGCGCAGGATGTCCCAGTACGAGTTCATCCATGTCATGCACGCCGGACTGTGGCTGGAGCGGGTATTCATGCAACGGATGTCGAACCGGCTGGCTGCCGGGCTGCCTCCGGTCGCATACGAATATTTCCTGCACGAGATACGCGAGGAAGCGGGTCACAGCCTGATGTTTCTGCGGGCCATCAAGGCCAGCGGGCTGGAGGTGCCGGCAGGTGGCTGGCGGCCGCCCTGGTTCGTCGACTGGCTGGCGCGCAAGGCGCCGGCTACCGGCGCGCTGTTCTGGGCCGCGACCGTGATTGCCGAGGATGTTGCAGACAAATTCAACCGCTATCTCAGGGCGGACGGGGATATCAATCCCGTGGTTCGCGAAATCTGCACGGTGCATTGCATAGACGAGGCGCGCCATATTGCCGCGGCGCGGGTCCAGCTGGAAACCGCTTTGATGCGGTTGCCCGGCATTACGGTACGTGTGCTCAATCCGCTGGTGCGATTGCTGTTCCGGCAATATGCCAGCCTGTACTACACGCCCGCCCGACAATTTTACGAACTGGCCGGACTGCCCCAGGGGAGTTACTGGCACCGTCTCGCGCAGCGCAGCACCAAACGCGCGGAATTCGTCCGCGAACGCATGGCACCGACGGCGCGGCTGCTGCGTAACTACGGTTTCGACGTGGCTTGATCCGTTCCCGTTTTCAAGGGGTGTCAGCGAGCGTCTGCGCCGAACTGTAGGCCGGGAGCCATTGCAGTTCAGCAGCCGCACGGCTGCAGTCCAGGGTCAGCGTGTTCATCAGGCCGTCGAGCCAGCCCGGTTCACCGCCCCATCCTGTAACCCCGTGCGCGGTCTGTAACGCTGCGCGTGCGGCGAATACAGGCAAGGGCAGGCTCAGGGCGTGACGATTGCGCTTGATGTCGCGCAACTCGAAGGTGTCGGCCGCTGCCAGGTTAAAGGCGCCGGGCGCTTCTCCGTGCAATGCGCGGATGATGGCCTGGGCAACATCGGATTCATGCACGCACTGCAGTTCGGGCTGCGGGTCATCCAGTCGCAGATGGAAGGGCAGGCCCAGCAGCTGGCGCAACACCGGCTGGCAGTGGGGGCCCAGGATCACGTGCGGCCGCAGGCGAACGCATTCGGGAAATCGTTCGTCGAGCTGCTGTTCGAGTTCCGCCTTGTGCTGGCCGTAACAGAATGCCGGCAGCGGAGCATAGGGTGCCTTTTCATCCAAACCTGCGCCCCCGCCATAAACCGCGGCACTGGACAGATGGACGATGCGGCGCAGTCCGGCATCACGCGCCTCCAGCAGCAAAGCCAGGCTGCCGCTGACATTGATCGAGTGCATGGCGCTTTCATCAAGATGGCCGCGTAGCACTATGTAGGCCAGGTGGACCAGCGCATCGTGCTGCGACAGCAGGTCGGCCGCTGCGGCGTCGCGAAAATCCATGGCCAGCGCGCGGAATTTGGGATGGAAGAAATGCGCGGGTTGCAGATCGATGCCGGTGATGCCGCTGATGCCGGCATCGGCACACAACTGCGGCAGCAGGGCTCGCGCCAGCGTCGAGCTGGAACCGGTCAGCAGTACCTTCAAACGTGCGCATCCATTTTGAATGCCGGCATGACTTCCGCCGCAAACAGTTCCATGGATTCGCGCGTGGTGGTTGTGTCCAGCGCACCGGCGCCGAAAGCGCAGAGCAGGTGGGTGACGCCGGCGTCGCGGTATTTGCGGAGCTTGGCTATGCACTCTTCCGGAGTGCCGACGACGGTGAGTCCCGCGAAATCGGTCAGCCCGAGGTTGACGCCCAGTGTCATCAGATGGCGGAACCTGCCCAGCTCATGCATGTGTTCGTACCCCGGATAGAGTTTTTCCAGAACCGGCAGCGTGGTCTTGTAGAGTTCCCCGTAGAACCAGCTGAAAGCGTCACGCGCCAGGTTCCGCGCCCGTTCTCCATCGGCGAGGCAAACGATGCCCAGCGTCATGCCGATGCGCGGCGTTTCCGGGTGCGTCCAGGCTTTGCGATAACGGCTGATGTCCTGCTCCACCATGAACCAGGGCTTGAAGGGGCCGGCGAGCACGCCCAGTTTTTGCGCTGCCGCCCAGTCGAAGGTTGAGGGACTGACTGCCGCGGTCCACAGTGGTGGATGCGGTTGCTGTACAACGCGCGGCACGATGTCGAGATTTTCAATGGCATGCTGACCGCCGCGGTGAGTTATGGGGCCGTCGCGGAATGAGGCGTTGAGAATGTCGAGTGCTTCCTCGGTCAGTGCACGGCTGCTGTTCATATCCTGCCCGAAGACGGCGTACTCCAGCGGTGAAAACCCGCGACCAATACCGACTTCGAGTCGGCCACCGGACAGTACATCGAGGGTGGCAACGCGTTCTGCGACGTGCACCGGATGGTGCAGCGGCAGCGGAATGACGGCATGGCCGAGGCGTATGCGTTGAGTACGCGCTGCTGCGGCGCCGAGCAGGATTTCCGGCTTTGATGAATTCGAATAGCCACGCATGAAATGGTGTTCGACCAGCCACGCACAGCCGTAGCCGAGGCGGTCGGCAAGTTCGATTTCCGCCAAGGTGTCCGCGTAAGCGGCAGTTTCGCTGCGCGGCGCGTGGCGCGGGATTGCCAGTTCGTAAAACAGGTCAAAACGCATGGTGGTAAATCTGGAATTCACAGGATCATGATGCCAGTCGCGCGGCACCGGGGCCAATCCTGCGGTTTTGAGGCCTTGCGGAAGTCGTTTAGAATCCGCACTTTACCCGTCTTTACTGCAGGCAACGACCCGCGTCGTGGCATCCGAAACCCTCATTGAAATCAAGGACGTCAATTTTGCCTACGGTCGGCGTCCGATTTTGACCGGCATCAACATGACCATTCCCCGCGGCAAGGTGGTCGCGCTGATGGGCATCAGCGGTTCCGGCAAAACAACGCTGCTGAGGCTGATTGGCGGCGTGATGAAGCCCACCTCAGGCGAAGTATGGGTCAACGGGCAGTGCACCAGCGCCCTGGATACCCAGGGCATCTATCGCATGCGCCGGCATATGGGCATGCTGTTCCAGTTTGGTGCGCTGTTTACCGACCTCTCGGTGTTCGACAATGTGGCGTTCCAGATGCGCGAACACACCGAACTGCCGGAAAGCATGATCCGCGACCTGGTGATGATGAAGCTGCATGCGGTCGGTCTGCGCGGCGCGGCACGCCTGATGCCGTCCGAGCTGTCTGGCGGCATGGCCCGGCGCGTGGCTTTGGCGAGGGCGATTGCACTCGATCCGATGATCATGATGTATGACGAGCCGTTCACCGGATTGGACCCGATTTCACTGGGCGTCATCGCCAACCTGGTGCGCGAACTCAACGACACCCTGGGCACGACGTCGCTGGTGGTTACGCACGATGTGCAGGAGGCGCTGGACGTGGTCGATTACGTGTATTACCTGTCGGATGGCAAGATGATGGCCCACGGCACGCCGGAAGAAATGCGCGCCAACCGCGATCCCCTGGTGCACCAGTTTGTCTATGGCGAGGCGGAAGGTCCGGTGGCTTACCAGTATCCGAGCAGTGATTATGCGCAGGAACTGAGGATGGGGGAACGCCATGCCGCATAGATCATTGCCCACGGTGCGCAGCATCGGCTCCAACACCATCGACAATGTGCTGCGCCTGGGTTATGCCACGCGTTTCATCGGCCTGGCGCTGGCGCATTCAGGCACCAGCTTCGCCCGCCCCGGGCTGATTGTCCGCGAGCTCTACTACACCGGCGTGCTGTCCCTGGTCATCATCCTGGTTTCCGGCCTGTTTGTCGGCATGGTGCTGGGCCTTCAGGGTTACCAGACGCTGACCACCTACGGCTCGGAATCGGCGCTGGGTGTGCTGGTTGCGCTGTCGCTGGTGCGCGAACTCGGTCCGGTGGTATCCGCGCTGCTGTTCGCCAGCCGTGCCGGGTCGGCGATGACCGCGGAGATCGGTCTGATGAAGGCGACCGAACAACTATCGGCAATGGAAATGATGGCCGTGGATCCTATTGCCCGGGTGGTGTCGCCGCGATTCTGGGCCGGCGTGATTTCGATGCCGCTGCTGGCGGCCATGTTCAGCGCAATGGGCGTGTTCGGCGGCTACGTCGTCGGCGTGGTGCTGATCGGCGTTGACGAGGGTTCGTTCTGGTCGCAGATGCAGAGCGCAGTTGACGTGCGCGAAGACGTGCTCAATGGCGTCATCAAGAGTTTCGTGTTCGGCGTTGCAGTGACCTGGATTGCGCTGTTCGAGGGCTACGATGCACCGCCGACTGCGGAGGGCGTTTCGGGTGCGACTACCCGTACCGTGGTAACTTCTTCCCTGGCGATACTTGGTCTGGATTTCATCCTGACCTCTTTCATGTTCAGAGGTGTGTAATGGGCCGTTCAATGCTGGATTTATGGGTGGGGATATTCGTGGTTGCGGGCATTGCCGCACTGGTCATCCTCGCGTTCAAGGTCGGCAACATGTCGAGCCTGGGCAGTGGTGAAACCTATGAGATCACCGCCAATTTCGACAACATCGGCGGACTCAAGCCGCGCGCGCCGATCAAGAGCGCCGGCGTGGTCGTCGGTCGTGTGACCTCGATCAGCTTCAACAACGACCGCTTCATGGCCAAGGTGAGCATGGCGATCGGCAAGAACTACAAGTTCCCCAAGGACACCACGGCATCGATTCTCACTTCCGGACTGCTCGGTGAGCAGTACATCGGTCTCGAAGGAGGCGGTGATGACCAATTGCTGAAGCCGGGCGACAATATCCGCCTGACCCAGTCCGCAGTGGTGCTGGAAAAGCTGATCAGCCAGTTCCTGTTTGACAAGGCGGCCGAGGGTGGCAAGGACAAGAAATAGTGTTGCAGGCGCTATGACCGGGATGATCATTTATGCGTAAATTATTGGTTTTATTGATATTTTTTTCTGGCATCGGGATGGTCGCTGCTACCGAGGTGGCTCCTGATGTGTTGGCACGCGGGGTGACCGATGAGGTTCTCGGCATTGTGCGCACCGACAAGGATTTGAAATCGGGGGATCTGCGCAAGGCGCGCGAACTGATCGAATCCAAGATCGCACCGCATTTCAATTTTGCGAGCATGACCAAGCTGGCCATGGGCAAGCATTGGGGGGCGGCATCCCCCGACCAGCGCAAGCAGCTGACCCAGGAATTCCGAGCGCTGCTGGTGCAGACCTATACCGCTTCAGTGACGCTGTACAAGGACCAGACCATCGAATACCGACCGCTCAAAATGTCGCCCGGCGACACCGATGTGCTGGTGCGCTCACTGGTGAAGAATCCCGGCGGCGGAGAGCCGGTAAAAATCGATTACGGCATGGAAAAAACCGACAGCGGCTGGAAGGTCTACAACGTGAAGGTGGCCGATGTCAGCCTGGTTGAAAGTTATCGCGGTTCCTTCAACAGCGAAATTTCGAAGAACGGCGTCGATGGCCTGATCAAGACGTTGCGTGACAAGAACAGGGCGCTGCTGGCGCAGGCCAAATGATCGAGTGCAAGGACGGGCGCTGTGAACTGAAGGGCGCCGTCAACCTGGAGACCGTGCTGGCATTGCGGGAAGAAGGTTTGCGTCTGTTTACGGCGCCTGAAGTGATACTCGATCTATCGGGGATTACCGAGGTCGATTCCGCAGCGGTCAGCCTGCTCTTCGAGTGGCGCCGTTCGGCGCTTGCCGCCAACCGCAGCATTAAATATGTCAACTTTCCCGACAATCTGAAAAGTCTCGCACAGCTCTACGGCGTCACCGACTTGGTGGGCGTCGAGTAATCCGCCTGTGCCGGACAGCCGGCGGGTACCGGTTCCCGGGATGAATCCAGCAATCGAAGTCATCAATGTCACCAAGCGCTACGGCAGCCTGCAGGCGCTGGCCGGCATCAGCCTGAGCGTAGCGCCCGGCGAGTTTTTCGGTCTGCTCGGCCCCAACGGTGCCGGCAAAACCACGCTGATCAGCATCCTGGCAGGCTTGACCCGCGCAAGCAGCGGAGAAGCCCGCATCCTGGGGCATGATGTCGCCGCGGATTATCGTGGCGCCCGCCACGCTCTGGGCGTGGTGCCGCAGGAACTGGTGTTCGATCCCTTTTTCACGGTACGCGAAACGCTGACCATACAGTCCGGTTATTTCGGGCTGCGCAACAACCGCGCGTGGATCGACGAAGTCATCGAGAATCTTGATCTTGCCGACAAGGCCGACGTCAACATGCGCGCGCTGTCGGGGGGGATGAAGCGGCGGGTGCTGGTGGCGCAGGCGCTGGTGCACAAGCCGCCGGTGATCGTGCTCGACGAACCGACGGCCGGTGTAGACGTCGAGTTGCGCCAGGCGCTGTGGCGGTTTATCCGGCGCCTGAACCGCGACGGCCACACTATTGTGCTGACCACGCATTATCTCGAGGAGGCCGAGGCACTGTGCGGCCGTGTTGCGATGCTCAAGCAGGGCCGCATTGTTGCGCTCGATCGTACCGAGAACCTGCTGCGGCTGCATTCCGGATGTTATGTCGAGTTGAGGCTGGGCGGCGAATTGCCGGCCCAGCTCGAGCCCCGTGTGGCCGAGCGTCACGAGGATGGCGCCATCCGCCTCGCGCTGCCGGATTACGCGGAGGTCGAGCGGGTAATGGCCGCTTTGCGTGAGGCAGGGGTTGTCGTCCAGGAAATGGAAATCATGCAGCCCGATCTGGAGGAAGTGTTCGTGCAGATCATGCAAAGGTCGTAAATGACGGGACAAGCGTCGTGACGGGTTTCTACACACTGTTCTACAAGGAATGGCTGCGCTTCTGGAAAGTCAGCGTGCAGACCGTGCTCGCGCCGGTACTGACCGCGCTGCTCTACCTGCTGGTGTTCGGTCATGCGCTGCGCGGGCGCGTCGAAATTTTCCAGGGCGTTGATTACACGACTTTCCTGGTGCCCGGACTGGCGATGATGTCCGTGCTGCAGAACGCCTTCGCTAACGCATCCTCGAGCCTGATGCAGTCGAAAATGACGGGCAACATCGTTTTTGTGTTGCTGCCGCCACTGTCGCATCGCGAGTTTTACCTGGCGTATTTGCTGGCGGCGGTCGCGCGCGGCCTTGTCGTCGGCACCGGCGTGCTGTTTGCGGCAATATGGTTTGTCGATCTGCCGGTGGCGCATCCGCTGTGGGTGCTGGTATTCGGCATTGCCGGCAGCGCCGTCATGGGTGCGCTGGGCATCGTTGCGGGCATACACTCGGACAAGATTGACCAGCTGGCGGCGTTTACCAACTTCATCATCTTGCCGCTGACTTTCCTCTCCGGCGTGTTCTATTCGATCCGCTCGCTGCCGCCGTTCTGGCAGGGCGCATCGCACCTGAATCCGGTTTTCTACATGATAGACGGTTTCCGCTACGGATTTTTCGGTGCTGCCGATACTTCGCCCTGGCTCAGCCTGGTGATTGTCGGAGCCAGTTTTGCCGCCTTATCATTGCTGAGCCTGTGGTTGCTCAAAACAGGATATAAACTGAGACATTGAACGGAATTCAACAATGGTTACTCCAGACAGCATCAAGCAATCGATTGCGGCCGGACTCGACTGCGAACACCTCGAGGTGTCCGGAGACGGTCATCACTGGGAGGCGGTGATCGTCAGTTCCGCGTTCCGCGGCAAGAGCAAGGTGCAGCAGCACCAGCTGGTCTACGCGGCGCTGGGCGATCGCATGCGCGAGGAAATCCACGCTCTTTCAATGAAGACACTGACGCCGGAGCAATGGCAGCAATGAGCCGTAGTCATGGATAAGCTGGAGATCATGGGCGGGGTGCCCCTGGCCGGAACGGTTGCGATCTCGGGCGCGAAGAATGCTGCATTGCCGATATTGACCGCGGCGCTGCTGACCGACGAGCCGGTCATTGTCGACAACGTACCGCATCTGCGCGATGTTTCGACCATGCTCAACCTGCTGATGCAGATGGGTGTCACCGCCTCGCTCGACGAGAAGGGCAGCGTTGAACTGCATGCAGCAAAAATTTCCAGACCAGTCGCATCTTATGAGCTGGTGAAAACCATGCGTGCATCGGTGCTGGTGCTCGGTCCGCTGGTGGCGCGGCTGGGCGAGGCCCGGGTGTCCCTGCCGGGCGGGTGCGCCATAGGACTGCGTCCTGTCGACCAGCATCTGAAGGGATTGCAGGCGATGGGCGCGACCATCGAGATGGAGCAGGGTTACATGATCGCCCGTGCCGGCCGGCTCAAGGGTGCACGCATCTGCATGGATCTCGTGACCGTCACCGGTACCGAGAACCTGATGATGGCGGCAACGCTGGCCGAGGGTGTCACGGTCATCGAGAACGCGGCTCGTGAGCCGGAAATTCCCGACCTCGCAGCTTGCCTGACTGCGATGGGGGCGAAAATCAGGGGTGCCGGTACCGACGTCATCACGATTGAAGGGGTTTCCAGGCTGAAAGGTACGCGCCATTCAGTAATGCCCGACCGCATCGAGACCGGCACCTTTCTGGCAGCTGCAGTGGCTACAGGGGGCGATGTGCGTTTGACTGGCGCCCGGCCCGAAACGCTGGATGCGGTGCTCGACAAGTTGCGGGAGACGGGGGCGGTCATTGAAACCGGCGCCGACTGGATTCACGTGAAGGCTAACGGAGCGATGAAGGCGGCGAGCCTGCGCACTGCCCCGTATCCGGCCTTTCCGACCGACATGCAGGCCCAGTTCATGGCCTTGAACAGCGTGGCGAAGGGTACCGCCCGCGTGGTCGAAACGATTTTCGAGAATCGTTTCATGCACGTACAGGAACTGAAGCGCCTCGGCGCCGACATCGAAGTCGAAGGCAATACCGCGGTGATCAAGGGCGTTGCACATCTCGACGGCGCCACGGTGATGGCGACCGACCTGCGCGCTTCCGCCAGCCTGGTGGTTGCCGGACTGGTTGCCCGCGGCACCACGACCGTGGAGCGCATCTATCATCTCGACCGCGGCTATGAGCGCATCGAGGAAAAGCTGTCGCGGCTCGGCGCACGCATCCGCCGGGTGCAATAGGAGGGACTGGTCATGCGCGATTACTGGCTGAGCAAGCTGTTTTTTGATCTGCAGGATCCGGCAAAGGCCGCCGAATACCGTGCCGGGCGGGAGCAGGTGCTGGCGCGTTATGAACTGGAACCGCAGGTACGCACCGCGGTTGAGACTGACGACGTGGCTTTTCTGGCTCAGCGGGTCAATCCGTATTTGCTGCGCTTTTATTTCCTGGTCGCCGGAATGTCCGAGGAAGAATTCCTGCGCCGTATTCGCGCAACTGGAGAAGCTAATGGCTGAGCTGGCGGGCATCTACGCGGCGAGTCACGGTCCGCTGATAGTACGGAAGTGGAATGCCGTAACCCCGGAACACCGGCAGGTGCTAACCAGCGCATTCACCGAGCTGGGCCGGCGTATTTCGGCAGCGCGACTGGATGCGCTGGTGATCATTTCCCCCGATCACTGGGTCAATTTTTTCATCGACAACCTGCCATCGATCTGTGTCGGGGTCGGTGCGACCCACCCGGGTCCCAACGAACCCTGGCTGATGAAGGAATATCCGCACACCACTCTGCCGGGGCATCCGCAGCTGGCAGGACATATTCTGGAAACCGCATTTGATGCGGGTTTCGAACCGTCGGTTTCACACCGGATGATCCTCGACCACGGTTTCTGCATACCCCTGATGAAGGCGGGTGTCGATCCGCGGCTGCCGATCGTGCCGGTGGTTTTCAATGACATCGAACCGCCTTTTCCTTCGGTGCGCCGCTGTTACGCCTGGGGTGAAATGCTGGCCAAGGCGATCCGCTCGATGCCCGGCGATCTGCGAGTCGGCGTGCTGGCCAGCGGCGGTCTGAGCCATTCGATTGGCGAGGCGACGATGGGGCTGGTCGAGGAGGAATTCGACCGCGAATGCCTGGCGCATTTCTCCAAGGGTGATCCCGGTGCGCTGTGCGATTTCCTGACACAGCGACTGCCCCAAGTCGGCAACGGCGCGTCCGAAATCCGCAACTGGGTGGCCGCACACGGTGCCGCCGGCGGGCGCGGTTTCGAGCTGATCAATTACAGCCCGGTACCGGAAGTCATCGTCGGCTGCGGTTTTGCGTCTTGGAACCCGGTTAGCCGCTGAACCCGCGATGATGTGCCTGCGGGCGCGCAAATGCGCGTTTCAGGACTGCAGTTCGAGGTCTGCGGCGTATTCGTTACGCGGGTAGTGAAAGGGCACGGGGCCGTCGGGCAATCCGCGGATGAACTGTTTGACGAACGGATCCTCGGAATCGCGGATTTCTTCGGTCGGACCATGCGCTGCGACCACGCCGTCGGCCAGAAAATAGACGTAATCGATGCAGCGCAGGGATTCCTGCGCATCGTACGAAACGACGATCGAGGTCACACCCAGAGCATCATTAAGCCTGCGAATAAGCTTGCCGACCACGTTGCACGATATCGGATCGAGTCCTGCAAAAGGCTCGTCGTACATGATCAGGTCGGGATCGAGCGCCAGTGCGCGGGCGAGACCGACGCGCCGCGCCATGCCGCCCGAACATTCCGAGGGCATCAGCTGAGCCGCGCCGCGCAGGCCGACGGCGTTGAGTTTCATCAGCACCAGGTCGTTGATCATGTCCTCGGGCAGTTCGGTTTTTTCGCGCATCTGGAAGGCGATGTTTTCGAACACCGACAGGTCGGTGAACAGCCCGCCCTGCTGGAACTGCATGCCCATCCGGCGACGCAGGCGGTAGAGCCCGTCGCGATCGAGCTTGTGGATGTCCTGGCCGAGTACGCTGACGGTGCCCTTTGCAGGCTGCAGTTGCGCGCCGATCAGCCGCAGCAGCGTGGATTTGCCGCAACCGCTGGCTCCCATGATGCCCACCACCTTGCCGCGGGGGATCGACAGGTTCACGGATTTGAAAATTTCGTTGCTGCCGTAGGAAAACGCAAGGTCGCGGATTTCGACGACGGTATCGGTGGTCATGGCATGGGACTGTGGTCGGCTGATGCTGAAGTGTAACCGCAGAGGCTGCTTTGGGAAACCGCGGTTGTGTCCCGCAGGAGCGAAAATGCTTTATAATTCAGCACTTTCCGTGCGCCTGCTGCCCTGACCGGGTGGCCGGCAAGCAAATGAATCCGGCTGCCCATGATTACCATCGCCCTGTCCAAGGGCCGTATCTACGATGAAACTCTGCCGCTGCTGAAGGCGGCAGGCATTGTCATGCGCGAAAGTCCTGATGATTCGCGCAAGCTGATACTGGCCACCAACCGGCGCAATGTCCGCGTCATCATCGTGCGTGCAACCGACGTGCCGACCTACGTGCAGTTCGGCGGCGCCGATCTCGGCGTTGCCGGCAAGGACGTGCTTGATGAGCACGGCGGCGCCGGACTCTACCAGCCGCTGGATCTGAAGATCGCGAAATGCCGGATGATGGTTGCCGTGCGCAAGGACTATGACTATGCCAGCGCGGTGCGCCAGGGCGCGCGGCTCAAGGTTGCGACCAAATATGTGCAGACCGCGCGCGAACACTTCGCCGCCAAGGGCGTGCACGTCGACCTGATCAAGCTTTACGGTTCTATGGAACTGGCGCCGCTGACCGGACTTGCCGATGCCATCGTCGATCTGGTCAGCACCGGCGATACGCTGAAGGCCAACGGACTGGTTGCGGTGGAGGAGGTTGGGCAGGTCAGTTCGCGACTGGTGGTGAACCAGGCTGCGCTCAAGCTCAAGCGCGCGGCGCTCCAGCCCCTGATCGACACCTTCGCGCGCGCGGTGGGGTGATCGTGCGCAGGTTGTCCACCACCCAGGCCGATTTCGACGCGCGGCTCGCGGAACTGCTGGCTTTCGAGGCGGCGCAGGATCCCAAGGTCGATTCTGCTGTTGCGGCTATCCTTGCCGACGTGAAATCGCGTGGCGATGCCGCGGTGCTCGAATACACAGCGCGCTTTGACGATGTCAAAGCGGGTTCGCTGGCGCAACTGGAAATCCCGCAGTCTGAACTGCAGGCCGCGCTGGCGCGTATTCCCGCGGCACGGCGTACGGCACTGGAGTCGGCTGCGGCACGGGTGCGCGAATACCACGAGCGGCAGCGCGCGCAATCGTGGAGTTACAGCGATGCCGACGGCACCGAACTAGGCCAGCAGATCACCGCCCTTGATCGCGCCGGGCTCTACGTGCCGGGTGGCAAGGCGGCTTATCCCTCCTCGGTGATCATGAACGCGGTGCCGGCAAAAGTGGCCGGCGTGCGCGAGATCATCATGACGGTGCCGACACCACGCGGAGAAAAAAACGATTTGGTGCTCGCGGCTGCCGCGATCTGCGGCGTCGATCGCGTGTTCACCATCGGCGGGGCGCAGGCGGTGGCGGCGCTCGCCTACGGCACGGCAACGGTCCCCCAGGTGGACAAGATCGTCGGACCCGGCAATGCCTATGTCGCGGCGGCGAAGCGGCGCGTGTTCGGCGTGGTCGGCATCGACATGGTGGCAGGCCCATCGGAAATCCTTGTCGTTGGTGACGGCTCCACCGATCCCGACTGGTTGGCGATGGATCTGTTCTCCCAGGCTGAACATGATGAGCTGGCGCAGGCCATCCTGTTGTCGCCGGACGCAAAGTATCTCGACGCAGTGGCGGCCAGCATCGAACGCCAGCTGGCCGAAATGCCACGGCGGGCTGTGATCGAGGCCTCGCTGCAAGGTCGCGGCGCGCTGATCGCGGTGCGCGACCTTAGCGAAGCCTGTGCACTCGTCAACCGCATCGCACCGGAGCACCTGGAACTGTCTGTGGAAAACCCGCAGGCCCTGCTGCCGCAGATCCGCCATGCCGGCGCGATCTTCCTCGGCCGCTACACCTCCGAGGCGTTGGGCGATTACTGTGCCGGTCCCAATCATGTGCTGCCGACCTCGCGTACCGCGCGATTTTCCTCGCCGCTGGGTGTTTACGATTTCCAGAAGCGTTCGAGCGTGATCCGGGTGTCGAGTGCGGGCGCGCAGAAACTGGGCGCGATCGCCACCGAACTCGCCGCCGGCGAAGGGCTGACCGCGCACGCCAAATCGGCGGCTTACCGGATGAAATGAGGGCGTTGCCGTTGCTACACGGCGCAACATTTGCAGATGGCGAAGAAACCTGAAGACATCATTCGCGACGAAATCCTCGCGCTGAAGGCGTACCACGTACCCGATGCATCGGGGATGACCAAGCTCGATGCCATGGAAAACCCGTACCGGCTGCCGGAGACAGTGCGCGGCGCGCTGGGTGCGCTGGCGGGTAATGCCGAAATCAACCGCTATCCCGATCCGGGCGCGCAGCGGCTGAAGGCGCGGCTGCGCGAAGCCCTGCGGGTGCCGGCGGGAGCCGACCTGGTGCTGGGCAACGGTTCGGACGAGATCATCCAGATGCTGACCATGGCGGTGGCGCGTCCCGGCGCGGTGGTCATGGGCGTCGAGCCGGCGTTCGTGATGTTCCGCATGATCGCTACCTTTTGCGGGGTGCGCTTCGCCGGGGTGCCGCTGAAGTCCGATTTTTCCCTCGATGCCGACGCCATGCTGGCGGCGATCCGCGCCGAGCAGCCGGCGCTGATCTTCCTCGCCTATCCGAACAACCCGACCGGCAACCTGTTTGACGATGCCGCCATTGAGCGCATCCTTGCCGCAGCGCCGGGCATTGTCGTAGTTGACGAGGCGTACCACGCCTTTGCGCAACGGACTTTCATGGACCGGCTGGCCCGTTTTCCCAACCTGCTGGTGATGCGCACGCTGTCCAAATCAGGCCTTGCCGGCCTGCGCCTGGGCATCCTTGCCGGCGCGCCGGCGTGGCTTGCGCACATCGACAAGGTTCGCCTCCCGTATAATGTCAACGTGCTGACGCAACTTGCCGCTGAGAAGGTCCTGCAGCATGACGCGCTGCTCGAAGAGCAGGCGGCGGCGCTGCGCGCCGGACGCGAGCGCATGCAGGACGACCTGAAGTCGGTTTCCGGCGTCACCGCCTATCCAAGTGCCGCCAATTTCATTCTGTTCCGCGTCGCCCGCGCATCCGCGGTGTTCGACCGGCTCAAGCAGCGCGGCGTGCTGATCAAGAACCTCGACGGGTCGCATCCGGCGCTGGCCGATTGCCTGCGCGTCACCGTCGGCACACCTGACGAGAATGCGCAGTTCATCGCGGCGCTGCGCGCCGCCGTCTGAAACCACAGGCCATCATGCCCACCAAAAACCGCACAGCATCCGTCGTACGCGACACCCAGGAAACGCAGATCTCCGTGAGGATCGATCTTGACGGCAGCGGCCGCGCCAAACTTGCCAGCGGCGTGCCGTTTCTCGATCACATGCTCGACCAGATTGCCCGGCACGGTCTGGTCGACCTCGACGTCAAGGCTAAGGGGGATCTCCACATCGATGCCCACCACACCGTCGAGGACATCGGCATCACGCTGGGCCAGGCCTTTGCGAAAGCCGTTGGCGACAAGAAGGGGGTGCGCCGCTACGGCCACGCCTACGTGCCGCTCGACGAGGCGCTGTCGCGCGCGGTGATCGACCTCTCGGGCCGGCCCGGACTGGAAATGAGCGGCAAGTTCACTCGGGCGCGCGTCGGCGAGTTCGACGTCGACCTGGTGCGCGAATTTTTCCAGGGCTTCGTCAACCACGCGCTGGTGACGCTGCATCTCGACAACCTCAAGGGCGCCAACACCCATCACCAGGTGGAGACGCTGTTCAAGGCGTTTGGCCGGGCAATGCGAATGGCGGTGGAAAAAGACCCACGCGTCAAAGGCGTACCCTCGACCAAGGGCAAACTTTAGGGAACCTGCTGAGCAGTTCCTTGTGCGTCAACTTGTACGCGACAGCCATTCTTTCCCTCGTTTTCTTGTTGAAGCCTCTAAACCCCAATAGCCTGGTCAGGTAACTTCCGATGGCATCCGGTGATATCGCAGTAATCGACTACGGCATGGGCAACCTGCGCTCGGTGTCCAAAGCCATCGAGCACGTCGCGCCGGACCGTCGCGTCGTAGTCACCGGCGATCCCGCCGTGGTTGATGCCGCCGAGCGGGTGGTGTTCCCGGGGCAGGGTGCGATGCCCGATTGCATGCGCGAAATGGAGACGAAGGGCCTGCACCGCGCAATCGTTGATGCGGCAGGCTCCAAGCCATTTCTCGGTATCTGCATCGGCCTGCAGATGCTGTTCGAGCGCAGCGAGGAGGGCAATACCCCGGGCCTGGGTTTGCTGCCGGGCGCGGTGCGGCGTTTTCCGGCAGCGCGCATGATCGACGCGGCCGGGGCCAAGCTCAAGGTGCCGCACATGGGCTGGAATGAGGTGACGCAGGGATTGCGGCATCCGCTGTGGCAGGGTATTCCCGACCGCAGCCGCTTCTATTTCGTGCACAGCTATTTTCCTGAGCCTGCCGAGGAGGGTATTGTTGCCGGGTGGAGCGAATATCCGTTCCGTTTTGCCTGCGCGGCGGCACGCGAAAACCTGTTTGCGGTGCAGTTTCATCCCGAAAAAAGCCATACTGCGGGCCTGCAGCTGCTGAAAAATTTTGTTGGCTGGCAGCCGCGTCAGTAGCCGCTGCCCGAAAGTGGTGCCTGATTACTGCAGGATTCGGGCTTGCAGATGCCGGGGCTGTAGTATGATTACTGTTACCTGATGCATTTTACGGACGACATTCCGCTTTCATTCATTTTGTCGCAGATCCGTTCGGCCGTTTGACCCCGGCCAACTCCGCTTTGGCTTTCATCACTTAATACCATGCTGATCATACCCGCCATCGACTTGAAGGACGGCAAGTGCGTACGCCTGAAACAGGGCGACATGAACGACGCCACGGTTTTTTCCGAAGACCCGGGTGCCATGGCGAAACAGTGGCTGGAGCAGGGCGCGCGCCGGTTGCACGTGGTCGATCTCAACGGCGCAGCCGCGGGCAAACCGAAGAACGAGGCGGCGATCAATGCCATCGTCCGGTCGGTCGGTACCGACCTGCCGATACAGCTGGGCGGCGGAATTCGCGATCTCGACACCATTGAAGCCTACATCGATGCCGGTATCAGTTACATCGTGATCGGCACCGCTGCGGTGAAAACCCCGGGGTTCCTGCAGGATGCCTGCACCGCGTTCCAGGGCCACATCATCGTCGCCCTCGATGCCAAGGACGGCAAAGTCGCTGTTGACGGCTGGTCGAAAATGACCGGTCACGATGTCGCAGACCTGGCAAAAAAATTCCAGGATTACGGCGTCGAGGCGGTGATTTATACCGATATCGGCCGCGACGGCATGCTGACCGGCGTCAACATCGATGCCACCGTGGCGCTGGCCCGGCAGCTCACCGTGCCGGTGATCGCCAGCGGCGGCATCACCGATCTCAAGGATGTCGAGAAACTCTGTGCCGTCGAATCCGAAGGTATTACCGGCGCCATCACCGGCCGCGCGGTTTACCAGGGGACGCTGGATTTCAAGGCCGCGCAAAAACTCGCCGACAAACTGTCCAAGAAGGATTGAGGTCCGCCGGGGTTGTCGTTCCCCGTCTGCCCCCGGTCCCAGCCACTTCCCGCAATACAGCCGATGGGCCTCGCCAAACGCATCATTCCCTGTCTCGACGTGACCGCCGGTCGCGTGGTCAAGGGTGTCAACTTCGTTGAACTCAAGGACGCCGGCGATCCGGTGGAAGTGGCGCGACGTTACGACGAGCAGGGCGCCGACGAACTGACCTTCCTCGATATCACCGCCAGCAGCGATGACCGTGACCTGATCCTGCACATCATTGAAGCGGTTGCATCGCAGGTATTCATTCCGCTGACCGTGGGCGGCGGAGTGCGCTCGGTTGAGGATGTTCGCCGGCTGCTTAACGCCGGCGCCGACAAGGTCAGCATCAATACTTCAGCCGTGCTGAATCCGCAGCTGGTTGCCGATGCCAGCGGCCGTTACGGTTCGCAGTGCATCGTGGTTGCGGTGGATGCCAAGCGTGTGGCCGGTGCCGACCCTCTGCGCTGGGAGGTCTATACCCACGGCGGCCGCAAATCTACAGGTCTCGATGCCCTCGAATGGGGCAGGAAAATGCAAGCGCTGGGCGCCGGGGAAATCCTGCTGACCAGCATGGATCGTGACGGCACCCGCATCGGTTTCGACCTCGAGCTGACCCGTGCTTTTTCCGATGCGCTGGAAATACCGATCATCGCCAGCGGCGGGGTCGGCAACCTGGAACACCTGGCCGATGGCGTAGTCATCGGACGCGCCGACGCAGTGCTGGCCGCCAGTATTTTTCACTACGGCGAATACACCGTTCGCGAAGCCAAGGAATGCATGGCCCGCCGGGGCATTGAAGTCCGCTTGTAACGGTTTAAAAAAATAATTAAAATCAAATAGTTATAAATTACCGGCGCCTGTGCTGGCGTGGTGCGTGTCAACATGGCAAACAACTGGCTGGACCGCATACACTGGAACGCTGACGGTCTGGTTCCCGTAGTCACCCAGGAAACGGGATCCGGCCGCGTGCTGACCGTGGCGTGGGCGAACCGCGAAGCGCTGCAGCGGACTGAAGCCAGCGGCGAGGCGCATTACTGGTCGCGTTCGCGCAAGAAACTGTGGCACAAGGGCGAAGAGTCCGGCCATGTGCAGAAAGTGCGGGCGATCCGGCTCGACTGCGATGCCGATTCGGTATTGATCGAGGTGGAGCAGGTTGGCGGCATTGCCTGCCACACCGGACGCCACAGTTGTTTTTTCAGTGAACTGCGCGACGGAACATGGGTTGAAGCTGATCCCGTGTTGAAGGATCCCAAGGCGATTTACGGCAAATGACGGTGACTGTGGACAAGGACATACTGCTGCGGCTCGGAGAAACCATTGCGGCGCGCAAGGGCGCGGACGCGGGGGGTTCGTACGTCGCCGGATTGCTGGCTAAGGGCGAGGACGCGATCCTGCGCAAGGTGCTGGAAGAGGCGGCTGAAACCCTGCTTGCCTCCAAGGAGGGTGATAAACTTCACGTGGTTCGGGAGACTGCCGATCTGTGGTTTCACACGCTGGTGCTGCTGGCGTGGCATGGCGTCGGTCCCGAGGATGTGCTTGCCGAATTGAAGCGGCGCGAGGGTGTTTCCGGCGTTACCGAGAAGGCGTCGCGCAAATAGACTGCAACCCCGTGCACGGGCACGGATGATGAGGAGCGTGTTATGGGTTCGTTCAGCATTTGGCACTGGTTGATCGTGTTGCTGGTCGTGGTGCTGATTTTCGGCACCAAGAAACTGCGCAACATCGGGTCCGACCTCGGCGGTGCGGTCAAGGGCTTCAAGGAAGGCATGAAATCGGAAGATGGCAAGACCGATCAGGCCAAAGGCGAAATACCGCCGTCCACCGGCCAGACCATAGACGGCGAGGCTCGCAAGGAAACCACGAAATCGTGAGCGCCGCGCCGTGAGCCGCAGGCCGGGCGACACGGCGGTCTGCGACGGCTTCGAGTTTCACGCGATACGGTTTCCGCTCCATGTTTGACATCGGCTTTTCCGAATTGATGGTCATTGCCGTGGTGGCGCTGATCGTCATCGGACCGGAACGCCTGCCCAAGGTGGCGCGCACCGTCGGCCACCTGTTCGGCCGCATGCAGCGCTATGTAAACGACGTCAAGGCTGACATCAGTCGCGAGATGGCGCTCGATGACCTGCGCAAGCTGCAGGCGTCGATGCAGGACACCGCGCGTTCGATCGAGGAATCGGTCAACCAGGAAGTCAGCGCGGCCGAAAACGAAATGAACCGCCTGTCTGGCGAGGCGCAATCGGCGGTTGCGGAAGCCCAGGCAGACCCAGCCAAAACCGACCCAGCTCCTGTTGCTGCTGCCGATCCGGCTTCATCAGGCACCGGCAAGCAGGCCTGAAACCGTGAGCGAAGATACGTTCATATCCCATCTGATCGAACTGCGCGACCGCCTGCTGCGCGCGCTGATCGTCTTCGGGCTGGTGTTGCTGGTGCTGATACCGTTTGCCTCGGAACTGTACGACCTGCTGGCGACCCCGATGATGCGGGCATTGCCCGAAGGCTCGAGGATGATAGCCACCGGCGTGGTGACGCCGTTCCTGGTGCCGATCAAGGTGGCGATGATGGTGGCTTTCGTCATCACACTGCCCTTCCTGCTCTATCAGGCGTGGTCCTTCGTGGCCCCAGGGCTCTATACCCACGAGAAGCGGCTGGTGCTGCCGCTGGTGGTGGCGAGCACCCTGCTGTTCGTAATCGGCATGGCCTTCTGCTATTTTTTCGTCTTCAACACGGTATTTCATTTCATCAACCAGATTGCGCCGAAAAGCATTTCGGTCGCGCCTGACATCGAGAATTACCTCAATTTCGTGCTGACGATGTTCATGGCCTTCGGCCTGACCTTCGAGACGCCCATCGTGGTGGTGATGCTGACACGCATGGGGGTGGTGACAATCGAGCAATTGCGTGAAATCCGCTCCTACTTCATCGTGGTTGCCTTCATCATTGCCGCGATCGTCACGCCGCCTGACGTGGTGTCGCAGTTGTTGCTGGCGATTCCGATGTGCCTGCTCTACGAGGTCGGATTGCTGGCGGCGCGGCTGGTGGCCAAGCGCCCGGAACAGCCGGCGAAGAATGATTACCAGCCGCCTTCGGATGCCGCGCAGGATGCCGAACTCGATCGCATCGAAGCTGAGGAACGCCGCCGCGCGGGTTCGTAAGCGGCTTACTGCGGCTTGCGCTGTTTCTGCACCGGCCGCTGTCCCACGGTCACCTTCAGATCGACATTCCTGGTTTCGCGCACCACGCGCAGCACCGCGGCCTGTCCCGGAACCAGCGCAGCTATCAGGTTGAGCATGGTTGCTGAATCGGTAACCGGTTTGTCGTCGACGGCAACCAGCACATCGCCGACCTTCATGCCGGCGCGATCAGCCGGTGTGCCGCGGAATACCTCGGTGATCAGCGCACCGCGCGTAGAGGGTATTTTGAAGGAATCGGCGATTTCCTTGGTCATGTCCTGCACGCCGACGCCGATCCAGCCGCGTTTGACCGATCCGGTCTGGATGATCTGTTCAAGGACAGATTTGGCGGTGCTTACGGGTATGGCAAAGCCGATGCCCAGCGACGCGCCGCCCGGCGTTCTCGAATAAATCGCGGTGTTGATGCCGATCAGGTGACCGCTGACGTCAACCAGTGCGCCGCCGGAATTGCCGGGATTGATTGCGGCATCGGTCTGGATGAAATTCTCGAAGGTATTGATGCCGAGATGGCTGCGCCCCAGGGCGCTGACTATGCCCAGAGTTACGGTCTGGCCGACGCCGAAAGGATTGCCGATGGCGAGCACTACATCGCCGACGCGCGCAGTATCGGGCGCACCGAAAGTGATGACGGGCAATTTGGGCAGGTCGATTTTCAGCACGGCGAGATCTGATTCAGGGTCGGTGCCGACCACTTTTGCCGCAACCCGGCGCGTGTCTGCCATTGCCACTTCGATGCCGTCCGCTGCTTCGACGACATGGCTGTTGGTGAGGATGTATCCCGATTCGCTGACAATGACGCCGGAACCGAGGTTGGTGCCGGGCTGGCTGCCGGCATCGGGCTGGTCGCCGAAAAAGAAACGGAACAACGGATCGTCGCGCAGCGGATGCTGCTGCGGTTTGACGGCCTGTGAAGTGAATATGTTGACGACCGCGGGCATGGCCCTGCGTGCCGCTTCGCTGTACGAAGCCGCACGGGGCGCACCGCCATCGGCTGCCGGCTGCTTGACGGTGATCACCGCATTTTGCGGGCTGCCGTTGCCACCGACCAGATCAGGGCGCAGTGTGCTGACCACGAACAATGCCGCGACGCAGATCGTCGCGGTTTGACAGAAGATGAGCCAGAGATTTTTCATGATGGTTCGGGTCGGCGGTTACAATGAAGGGGTCAGGGGCTGGCACAGCCGGCCACAGAACCCTACGGACAAATGACGAACATGGAACGTGGTGAGCTGGAAGGCTATCTCTCCGGATATCTGCAAGTCCCTGATTTCCGGGATTATTGCCCAAACGGGCTGCAGGTGGAAGGTTGTGACCGGATTGCCAGCATAGTCACCGGCGTGACGGCTTCGGCGGCGCTGATCCAGGCGGCCGTTGCCGCGGGCGCCGATGCACTGATCGTCCATCACGGCTATTTCTGGCGCGGTGAAGACAACCGCATCACCGGCATGCGCCGCGTACGCATCGGTCAACTGATCAAGCATGACCTGAACCTGTTTGCCTATCATCTGCCGCTGGATGCCCACCCGGAAGTGGGCAACAATGCCGCGCTGGCGCGTCAGCTCAAATTGAATATCGAAGGGCGCTTCGGCGAGCAGAACATCGGTGCGCATGGCGTTCCACAGGCAGCGACAACACTGAGTGCTTTTGCCGGGACCATCGAAGGGATTCTCGGCCGCGCGCCGCTGGTGATCGGTGACCCCGCCAGACCCTTGCGGCGCATCGCCTGGTGCACAGGTGCTGCGCAGGGGATGTTCGAGCAGGCAGTGGCGCTGGGCGTTGATGCCTACCTCAGTGGTGAAATTTCCGAGCAGACCGTGCACGTGGCGCGGGAGACGGGAGTTGCCTATATCGCGGCCGGTCACCATGCCACAGAGCGCTATGGCGTGCAGGCACTGGGCGCTTATCTGGCGCAGCGGTTCGGTTTGCAGCATCGTTTCATCGAGGTTGAGAATCCGGTCTAGTTTCCGGAGGGAGTTTCCCGGTTGAATTTCCAGGTAAAAAAACTCGGGCAGGCACTGGGTGCGGAGATCGCCGGTCTCGACCTGTCGCAATCTTTGACGGAGCCGGTCTTCAACCAGGTGGTCGAAGCGTTCCATGAGCACGAAGTGGTGGTGTTCCGGGAGCAGACGCTGACGCCTGAACAGCAGATCGAATTCAGCCGCAGGTTCGGCGAGATCGATGTCAACGTGCGTTCCCGCTATACCAAGCCCGGTTATCCCGAAATATTTGTCGTTTCCAACATCGTCGAGAACGGCGAACCGATCGGTGTGACCGATGCCGGGCGCTACTGGCATACCGACCACTGCTATGTCGAACGGCCCAGCCGCTGTTCGCTGCTGTATGCGCTGGAAGTCCCGGAAGTGGATGGGACAACGCTGGGGGATACCCTGTTTGCGAGCATGACCGCAGCCTATGCGGGACTTCCGGACGAAATGAAGAAACGGCTGCGCGGGCTCAATGCCGTCAACAGTTACAGCTATACCTACGAACGCAAAGTGCGCGAATTCAATCGTGCGAGCCTTGCCGCTGAAGGACGCAAGGCGCCGCCGGATATCGAGCATCCGGTGGTGCGCGCCCATCCGTATACCGGCAAGCCCTGCGTCTTCGTCAACGAGGGTTACAGCACCCGGATTGCCGGTATTGCTGAAGAGGAGGGCAGGCGGCTGCTGGATTACCTGCTGGAGCACATTGTGCAGCCCGAGTATCTGTACCGGCACCGCTGGCGGCGCGGAGACCTGTTGCTGTGGGACAACTGTGCAACCCAGCACAGGGCGGTGTTCGACTATGCATTGCC
>JAYQOT010000023.1:0-35064 GCA_038144955.1 Burkholderiales bacterium
CGGCTCAAGGCAGAGTTGAAGCGCGTGACCGAGGAGCGCGACATCCTAAAAAAGGCCGCCGCGTACTTTGCCAAGGCATCCCGGTGAGGTACGCGTTTATCCGCGGCCATGAAGCACTGCATGCGGTGCGGCGGTTGTGCCGCCTGTTGGACGTGCATCCGAGCGGGTATTACGCCTGGCGCAGCCGCCCGGCTTAGCACCGTGCCCGCGAGGATCAACGACTGCTGGGGCTGATCAAGCAGTTCTGGCTGGAGAGCGGCGGCGTCTATGGCTACCGCAAGATCCACGACGATCTACGGGAGTTTGGCGAGCGGTGTGGGAAGCACCGTGTCGCCCGACTGATGCGCGCCGAGGGACTGCGCGCCCAGGTGGGTTACCACCGTCGCCCGCGACATCACGGTGGCCGTCCTGCAGTGATCGCCCCCAATCACCTCAACCAGCAGTTCGATGTGGCCGAGCCGAACCAGGTCTGGGTCACTGACATCACCTATATCCGCACCCACGAAGGCTGGCTCTATCTGGCAGTCGTCATCGACCTGTTCTCGCGGCAGGTCATTGGCTGGTCGATGCAGCCACGCATGGAACGTGAACTGGCGCTCAATGCCCTGCTGATGGCGGTGTGGCGGCGTCAGCCCCAGGAAACTGTCACCGTGCATTCCGATCAGGGCAGCCAGTTCAGCAGCCACGACTGGCAAGCCTTTCTGAAGACACATAACTTGACTGGCAGCATGAGCCGGCGCGGCAACTGCCACGATAACGCGGTCGCCGAGAGTTTCTTCCAACTGCTCAAGCGCGAACGTATCCGCCGCCGGGTCTATGCAACCCGTGATGAGGCCCGCCAGGACGTCTTCAACTACATCGAGATGTTCTACAACCCCGTCAGGCGACACAGTTACAGCGATGGCCTGTCACCGGTAAACTACGAGAAGCAGTATTTCGAGAGGCTCGCCAGTGTCTAGAAAACCGGGGGCGATTCAGATTGGCTTGTTTTATTTGGTGCGGCTCTGTACGGATTGAGGCATGCCTCAGCCGATTACTTCGCCACCTCATGATTCGCCATCCGCTCCAGCGCCTTGACCATGCCCGAGTGGTCCCACTTGGCGCCGCCGTTGGCTGCGCATGAGTTGAACAGTTCCTGAGTGGTGGCGGTGTTGGGCAGCGACACGCCCATCGCTCGGGCGCCCTGGAGGGCGAGGTTTAAATCCTTTTGATGCAGTTCGATGCGGAAGCCGGGGTCGAAGGTGCGCTTGATCATGCGTTCGCCATGCACTTCGAGGATGCGTGATGCGGCGAAGCCGCCCATCAGCGCCTGCCGCACTTTCGCCGGATCGGCACCGGCCTTGGAAGCAAACACCAGCGCTTCGCTGACGGCTTCGATGTTGAGTGCGACGATGATCTGGTTGCACACCTTGCAGGTCTGGCCGTCGCCGTTGCCGCCGACCAGCGTGATGTTCTTGCCCATCAGTTCGAACAGCGGCTTCACCTTGTCGAAGGCGGCCTGCGGGGCGCCGCACATGATGGTCAGCGCCGCGTTTTTCGCGCCGACTTCGCCGCCGGACACCGGGGCATCGACGTAGTCGCAGCCGAGCTTGTTGATTTTCGCGGCGTATTCCTTGGTGGCAATGGGCGAGATCGAGCTCATGTCGACGACGATCTTGCCTTTGCCGAGCCCTTCGGCCACGCCGCCCGCACCGAACAGTACTTTGTCGACGTCGGGAGTATCCGGAACCATGGTGATGATGATGTCGGCCTTCTGCGCGACTTCTTTCGCGCTGGCGCAGGCCTTGCCGCCGGCATCGGTGAGTTCCTTCGGCACGCCGCTGCGCGAATTGAGGAACAGGGTATGCCCGCCCTTGATCAGGTTGAGTGCCATGGGCTTGCCCATGATGCCGAGTCCGATGAAGCCGACGTTGCTCATGATGTTGTCCTCTGAAAAATGGGTGCGCGCCTTGCGGCGCGCGGAAACTGACAGGGTCCTGCGATTATAAGCGCGTCAGTGCGCGACCGGCGCCTGCGGCTGGGGCTGCGGTTCGTTTCTGCGGATCACCAGCTGGCTTATGGCAATAGCGGCGAGCAGTCCGGCGCCGATCAGGTCGGTGACCAGGCCGGGCTTGATCAGCAGGATTGCCGCGCTCAGCAGGAAAACGCGTTCCCAGACCTTCGCGGTGCGGAACAGGTAGCCGAACAGCGCCGCGGCGAGGCACACGGTGCCGATGCTGGCGGTGACGAAGGACTGCAGGATGACATGCCATTCGCCGATCATCAGCAGCGACGGTTCAAAGATGAACATGAAGGGCACGATGAAGCCGGCGGCGCCGACGCGCACTGCCGTCCACCCGGCAGACCATAGCGGCGCCTTGGCGATGCCGGCGGCGGCGTAGACCGCGAGCGCGACCGGCGGCGTGATCGCCGACAGGATCGCGAAGTAGAACGCGAACATGTGCGCGGCTGGCGCGATGGCGCCAAGCTTGATGATCGCCGGCACCAGCAGCGACACCATGACGATGTATGCCGGCGTGGTCGGCATGCCCATGCCGAGGATGATGCCGGCCATCATGGTCAGCACCAGCGCCAGCGGCAGCAGGTCGCGCGACATCGCGACCACCACCGATGTGAAGTTGATCGCGGCGCCGGTCTGGGTGATGACGCCGATGACAATGCCGGCGCAGGCGCAGGCCAGTGCCACGGCGATGGAGTTCTTGGCGCCTTCCTCGAGCGCGCTGAAGATGGTGTTGAGCTTGATGTCCTTGCGCGTTGATTTGCGCATCAGTGCCACCGGCACGCAGATCAGCGTGCCTGCCAGCGCGCACAGCGGGGCGCTGTAGCCGGCCATCAGTCCGAAGAGGATGGTCACCAGCGGAATGAACAGGTGGCCGCGCTCGCGCATGACTTCACCAAGGCGCGGGCATTCCGCCTTGGGCAGGCCGAGCAGGCCGACGCGCTTGGATTCGAAATGGACGGCGCAGAACACGGCAAGGAAATACAGGATCGCCGGGATGATCGCCCACATCGTCACCTGGAAATAGCTGACGGCGAGGAATTCGGCCATCACGAAGGCGGCAGCGCCCATGATCGGCGGCATGATCTGGCCGCCGGTGGAGGCCACCGATTCGACTGCGGCGGCGAACGGCGGGCGGAAACCGGTGCGCTTCATCAGCGGGATGGTGATCGGGCCGTCGACCAGCACGTTGGCGACCGCGCTGCCTGAAACCGTGCCGAACAGGCTGGAGCTGACCACCGCGACCTTGCCGGGACCGCCGGCGGTGTGGCCGGTCAGCGCCAGCGCGAAATCCATGAACAGGCGGCCAATGCCGGTGCGTTCCATGAACGCGCCGAACAGCACGAACATGATCACGTACGCCGCCGAGACGCCGAGCGTGCTGCCGAAGATGCCTTCGGTGGTGAGGTACATGATCTCGATGATCTGCTCGGGCCGGGTCTTGGCGACGAAGAAGGCATAGCCGAGGAAGACGATCGCGGTGATCGGCAGCGCCCAGCCGATGATGCGGCGCGTGGCTTCGAGCACGATCAGCGTGAAGATGCCGCCCAGCACCAGCTCGGTGGTGCTCGGGTCATCGACGAAGACGAATCGGGTCAGCAGGTGCTCGTGGTTGACCCAGACATAGCCGACGGTGACGCAGGATGCTGCAATCAGCAGCCAGTCCCACCACGAAGCGATCGGCGTACCCTGTCCGCCGCCAATGACGCCGCCGGCATCGTCACGGATCGCGTCGGCCGCGGGGGCCTTTTTCTGGAAACTCGGGTAGAGCAGGAACACCAGTGCCAGCGCGAACAGCAGGTGGGTGCTGCGGAAAAACAGTTGCTGCGGTGCGCCGATGAAGGCGATGGTCAGGTGATATACCGACATGCCGATCGCGATGAAGACGATCAGCCGTTTCAGCAGCAGTGGAATCATGCCGGGAGGCTCCGCTCAAAAAAACAGCGGCGCGAGGGGTCGCGCCGCTGTCCGGGGTGTTGCCTTAGAGAACCTTGGCTTCCTTGTAGTACTTCATCGCGCCCGGGTGGTAGGGCACGCCGACGTCGGCCGCCATGTCCTTCACCGTCAGGCCTTTGACCGCCTTGACCACGTTGCCGAGGTTGTCGACGTTTTCGGCCAGGGCCTTGGTGATCTTGTAGACGGTGTCCTGCGGCAGCTTGCAGCTGGCAACCAGGTGGGTCCAGGTGCCGATGGTCTGCACGTCCTTGTCCTGCTTCGGATAGCTGCCGGCCTTGATGATGCGTTTGTCGTAACCCTTGTTGATCTTCTGCAGGGCGGCGAACTTGTCGTTCGGGAACTCGAGCACCTTGATGTCACGCGCCGAGGCGAGGTCCATCACCGATGAAGCGGGCACCGTGGTGATCAGCATGAACATCTGGGCGTGGCCGTCCTTCAGCTGCGATACCGAATCGGTGTAGTTGCTGTGGTTGACCTTGCCGAGTGCGCCGTAGTTGAGACCGTAGACTTCCAGCGCGTTGCGTGCCATCTGCTCGCCGGTGTTGCCTTTCTGCTGGGTGGTCAGCACCTTGCCCTTGGCATCGCCGACGTTGTTGATGCCCGAATCGGCCAGCGCCACGGCATGGAAATACTGGAAGTAGAGCGTGGCGACCTGGCACACGTTGCCTTGTTTTTCCTTGAAGGGGGCAGCGCCATTGACGCCGTCAACCGAGGACACCGCGTTGCCGAAGCCGAGTTCGGCCTTGCCGGTGTTGACGCCGATGACATTGGAGATGCCCGCGCCGGGCAGCACCTGCATGCTCGCGCCGGGGATGGCTTTTTCAACGATGCCCTGGATCGCGCCGCCGAGCGGGTACCACGAGCCGCCCTGGGGGCCGGTCATCATTTTGAGTTGCTGGGCGCCGACCGAGCCGGCAAAAGCGGCGGCAACGGCGAAGCCGAGTACGGATGCAATGCGGGTTGCTTTCATGTTTCCTCCAGTTGGATTTTGTGAACGGGCTACGGGTTTGACATTGTGGACCCGTTTGCAGGGCATTCTGTGGTGATACGCCCCGTGCGTCAAGCTCGGAAACCGTTCAGCCGAGCAGGGGTTTGACCCAGCCCAGCCCCGCGGTGGTGGTGGTCGCCGGCTTGTATTCGCAGCCGATCCAGCCCTGATAGCCGATCCTGTCGATGTGCTTGAACAGGAATGGAAAATTGATCTCGCCGGTGCCCGGCTCGTTGCGTCCCGGATTATCAGCGAGCTGCATGTGCGGGATCAGTGCGAGGTTGGATTCGATACCACGGGCGAGGTCACCTTCCATGATCTGCATGTGGTAGATGTCGTACTGCAGGAACAGGTTGTTCGAGCCCACCGCCTTGATGATGTCGATCGCCTGCTTCGAGTAGTTGAGGAAGAAGCCGGGAATATCGCGGGTGTTGATCGGTTCGATCAGCAGCTTGATGCCGGCCGCGGCGAATTTGGGCGCGGCGAACTGCAGGTTCTTGATGAAGGTTTCCCGGGCATCGTTGGGGTCGACATGCGGCGGGCGGATGCCGGCGAGGCAGTTGACCTGCCTGCAGCCGAGCGCGGTGGCGTATTCGATGGCACGCCCGACGCCGTCCTGGAATTCACTGCTGCGCTTGGGATGGCAGGCGATGCCGCGTTCGCCCTTGCCCCAGTCGCCGGCGGGCAGGTTGTGCAGCACCTGCACCAGACCGTTCTTGTCCAGCGCCTCTGCGAGCGCGTTCTTGTCGTAGTCATAGGGGAACAGGTATTCGACCCCCTTGAATCCGGCCTGCGCGGCGGCGGCGAAACGTTCCATGAACGGTACTTCGTTGAACAGCATCGTGATGTTGGCGCAGAACTTCGGCATGGCGTTGATCCAGTGGGTCATTTCGGGGAGCGGCCATTATAATCACGGGTATGGCGCAGTCTGAAAAATCCGCGGTGGCGGTGTTGCTGGCCGCCGGCGCGGGTTCGCGCTTCGGCGGCGGCAAGTTGCTGCATCCCCTCGAAGACGGCGTGGCGATTGCCGCGCATGCGGCGCGCAGCCTGATTGGCGCCGGATTGTCGGTCACGGCAGTGGTGCGTCCCGGCGATTTTCCGGTGGCCGAGCTGCTGGAGCAGGAAGGCTGCGAAGTCACGGTGTGCCCCGAAGCGGCGCGCGGCATGGGCGTAAGCCTCGCCCACGGCGTGCGGGCGACCAAGGATGCCGGCGGCTGGATCGTTGCGCTTGCCGACATGCCGCGTATCAAACCCGAGACCATCGCCCGCGTGGTGCAGGCGCTGGCGGCAGGCGCCGAGATTGCCGCCCCGGAGTATCAGGGAGATCGCGGGCATCCGGTGGGTTTCAGTCACCGCTTCCTGCACGAACTGCAGGGCCTGACTGGTGATAGCGGCGCGCGCGCGATCGTGCAGCGCAACCAGGCGCGGGTGCGGCTGATCGACTGCGACGATCCGGGCATACTGCTCGACATCGACCGTCGCGCTGATTTGAAAAAATAAGCAACTATATGTTTTTAAAGGAAAAAAATAATGTCGCGCTTCACCGGCACTGAAGACTACGTCGCCACCGATGACCTGATGATGGCGGTGAATGCGGCGCTCGCGCTGGAGCGGCCGCTGCTGATCAAGGGCGAGCCGGGCACCGGCAAGACCATGCTCGCGCTCGAAGTGGCGAAGGCGCTGAAGCGTCCGCTGTTCGAATGGCACATCAAGTCGACCACCAAGGCGCAGCACGGCCTTTATGAATATGACGCGGTGTCGCGGCTGCGTGATTCGCAGCTGGGCGACCCCAAGGTCAAGGAGATTTCCAATTACATCGTGCAGGGCATGCTGTGGCAGGCGTTCAGCTCTGACCAGCCGGCGGTGCTGCTGATCGACGAAGTCGACAAGGCCGACATCGAGTTTCCCAATGATCTGCTGCGCGAACTCGACCGCATGGAGTTTTACGTCTACGAGACGCGGCAACTGATCAAGGCCAAGCACCGGCCGCTGGTGATCATCACCAGCAACAACGAGAAGGAACTGCCTGACGCCTTCCTGCGCCGCTGTTTTTTCCACTACATCCGCTTTCCTGATGCCGACACCATGGCGAAGATCGTCGAAGTGCATTACCCCGGCATCAAGAAGCAGTTGCT
The DNA here is from genome assembly GCA_038144955.1 of Burkholderiales bacterium. GTDB lineage: Bacteria > Pseudomonadota > Gammaproteobacteria > Burkholderiales > SG8-41. The sequence goes on from JAYQOT010000023.1 coordinate 7,079, forward strand.
GTCACAGGCGCTCAATGCCTTTTTCGAGATCCGCGATGTGCCGGGCCTGAAAAAGAAGCCGACCACTTCCGAGCTGCTCGACTGGCTGAAGTTGCTGATGGCCGAAGACATTCCGCCGGAGGCGCTGCACAGCCAGGATGCGCACAAGATCGTGCCGCCGCTGCATGGTGCGCTGATCAAGAATGAGCAGGACGTTCATTTGTTCGAGCGACTCGTGTTCATGTCTCGTCGCAAAAGTTGAACGCCGATTTCGCGCCATGACTTTGTCGCAGTCACGCTCGGACATCCTCATTTACATGCTCGGTAAACTCCGGTGTCCTCGCGTGCCTGCTTCGCGTCCTGACGCGAACTTGGCGTTCAGGAATGACGGTGGTCACGCCCGATGCTGATCGAGTTTTTCCTCAAGCTGCGCCAGGGCGGCGTGCCGGTCTCCATCAAGGAGTTCCTGATGCTGATCGCCGCACTGGAAAAGCAGGTGGCGTTCGGCAGCGTCGAGGATTTTTATCATCTCGCGCGCACCTGCCTGGTCAAGGATGAGAAGTTCTTCGATCGTTACGATCTGGTGTTCGCGGCCTATTTCAAGGGCGTGGTCGGCATCGAGTCGGCGACCGCGGCGATTCCCGAGGAGTGGCTGCGCAAGCTGGTCGAAAAGAATCTGACGGAAGAAGAGAAGAAGCTGATCCAGTCGCTGGGCGGCTGGGAAAAGCTGATGGAGACGCTCAAGCAGCGTCTCGAAGAGCAGAAAGGCCGGCATCAGGGCGGCAGCAAGTGGATCGGCACCGGCGGTACCAGCCCCTTCGGCGCCTACGGCTACAACCCCGAAGGCATCCGCATCGGCCAGCACGAATCACGCAACCGCCGCGCGGTGAAGGTGTGGGACCAGCGCGAGTTCAAAAATCTCGATGACACGGTGGAGCTCGGCACGCGCAACATCAAGGTGGCGTTGCGCAAGCTGCGCAAGTTTGCACGCACCGGTGCGCCGGAAGAACTGGACATGGATGACACCATCCGTTCGACGGCGAAGAACGCGGGCTGGCTGGACCTGAAGATGGTGCCGGAGCGCCACAACGCGGTGAAGGTGCTGCTGTTCCTCGATGTCGGCGGCTCGATGGATGACCACATCCGCGTCTGCGAGCAGCTGTTCTCGGCGACGCGCACCGAGTTCAAGCACCTCGAGTATTTCTATTTCCACAATTTTCTCTACGAGCGGGTGTGGAAGGACAACCGCCGGCGGGTCACTGAGAAGGTCTCGACCTGGGACGTACTGCACACGTATCCTAATGATTACAAAGTGATTTTTGTCGGAGATGCGACGATGAGCCCGTACGAGATCACTTATCCCGGCGGCAGCGTCGAGCACAGCAACCCGGAACCGGGCGCGCTGTGGCTGGAACGCGCGCTGAATGTCTATTCGCAGGCGATCTGGCTCAATCCGCAGCCCGAAGCAGTGTGGAATTACCACGAGTCGATCGCGATCACCCGCGAGCTGATGGGCGATCGCATGTTTCCGCTGACCCTCGACGGCCTGGAGCGCGGGATGCGGCTGCTCAGCCGCGCGCACTGACCTGCTTCAGCGCGGTTTTTTCGGCGCTAGCTTTTCGTTGAAGCGCGCGGCGTCGATGACGACGCGCTCGTGCGTGCCCTCGGTGATGCGGTCGATGCCGTCATGCGCGCTGACCGAAAAAAACAGGCGGCGGCCTTCGATCCTGTCGAGTCTTACGTCCACCGTCACCGTCAGGCCCGGCGGTGTCGCCGCGAGGTGCGGAAAATTCACCAGCGTGCCCAGTGACTGTTCGCGCGGCCAGTCGAGATGGGGTTTGATGGTCTCGATGCACGCCCATTCCATCAGGCCGACCATGAAGCCGGTCGCCAGCACTTCCGGCATCTGGCGAAAAGACTCTGATTCCGGGTAGAGGTGCGGCACGGTTTTTTCCGGCGGCACGGTGTAGGTGTGGCGATGGGTGAGTCCGGCTTGCAGGGTCGGTTTCATGGCGTGGTCGCGGGTCGTAGTGGGGATCGAGGCTAGTTTAGAATCAAACCTCTCCCACTCAAAGGATAGTCATGCCTGCTCCTGCCGTTGATGCCGCAAGGCTGCTCGATTTCGCCACTGCGGTGTATGCCGGACAGGGCGTGCCGCAGGAAGACGCGCGGCTGATTGCCGACACGCTGGTGCAGGCCGACCTGTGGGGCCACCAGTCGCACGGCGTACTGCGCCTGGGCTGGTATCTTGATCGCCTGCGCAACAAGGTGATGAATCCGGTGACCCAGCCGGAATTCACCGTCGATGCCGGCGCGCTGGCGCTGATCGACGGCCATGATGGCGTTGGCCATGTGCTGGCGAAACGCGCGGCGGAAGGGGCGATCGCGCGCGCGAAAAAACACGGCGTCGCCGCGGTCGGCGTACGCATGTCCAACCATTTCGGCACCTGCATGTATTACACGCTGATGGGCGCACGTGAGGGTTGCGTGATGCTGCTCACCTCCAACGGCGGGCCGGCAATGGCGCCGTGGGGCGGTCGCCAAAAAATCGTCGGCACCAATCCGTGGTCAGTGGCGGCTCCCGCCGGGAAGCACGCGCCGTTCGTGGTCGACATGGCCAACACCGGTGTCGCGCGCGGCAAGATCTATCTCGCGCGCAACAAGCGGCTGCCGATTCCCTTGGGCTGGGCGATCGACAAGGACGGCGCGCCGACCACCGATCCGCAGGCTGCAATCGACGGCATCATCCTGCCGATGGCCGAGCACAAGGGCTATGCCATCGCGGCGATGGTCGACATACTGTCCGGCGTGCTCACCGGCAGCGGTTTCCTGTCTGCGGTGCACAGCCCGTACAAGACTGCGGACAAGAGCAATTGCGGGCATTTCTTCGTCGCCATCAACATCGCCGCAATCCAGCCGCTGGCGGAATTCCATGCGCGCATGGAGCAGTGGGTGGCCGAAGTGAAGTCGGTACCGCTGGCGCAGGGATTCAACGAAGTGTTCTATCCGGGCGAGATGGAGGCGCGCAACGATGCGCGCAACCGTGCCTCCGGCATCACTTTTCCCGACGACACGATAGCCGATCTGCGGCGCATTGCCGATGAAACCGGATTAAAGGCGCTGCTGCCGCTAGCCTGATCGCGCGGCTTCCCAGCCGAGCATTGCCGCCTTGCGTGCGGCGCCCCAGCGGTAGCCGGTAAGGGCGCCGGTGGCGCGGATCACGCGGTGGCAGGGAATCAGGTACGCAATCGGGTTGGCGCCGATGGCGGTGCCAACCGAGCGTGCAGCCTCCGGCCGGTGCAGCGACGCGGCGAGATCGCCGTAGGTCGTCAGTGCACCTTCCGGCAGCACCAACAGTGCGCGCCACACCTGCACCTGGAAATTGGTTCCCCTGACCAGCAAAGCCAGTGGTTGCCGCGGTGCTGAAGCCAGCGGCTCAAAGATGCGTTTCGCGACGGATGCGACGGCGTCATGGTCGCGGACCAGCCGCGCGTTGGGCCAAGACTGTGCGAGCAGGCTGCGGCCGTCATCGCCATTGTCGAGGAACTGCAGCGTACAGATGCCGCGCGCAGTGGTTGCGATCAGTGCCTGTCCGAAGCGGGTGTCGACGACCTCCCAGCGGATCTCGAGTCCGGCCCCGCCGAGCCTGGCTTCGCCGGGCGACATGGCTTCAAGCGTGACGAACAGGTCGTGCAGCCGGCTGCCGCCCGACAGGCCGACGGCCGCGGCGAGGTCGAGGGTGCTGCGTGTTTCATCCAGCCGTCGCCGTGCATCCTCCAGTGTGAGGAACTGCAGAAAGCGCTTGGGGCTGACGCCGGCCCAGCGGGTAAAGAGGCGCTGGAAATGATGTTCGCTGAGTCCGGAGGCGCGGGCGGCCTGCGCCAGGTCCGGGTGGTGGTCCGCATGGTGGTGCAGCCACTCGATCGCCCGCGCGATGCGTGTGTAATCGGGATGGGATTCGGCGGCGGAGTGTTTCATTGCCTCCAGCATAGCGCCGGTACTGACGCACTGCGACCCGATTCTTGTGCTGCAGGTTGCATGCCCGGAAGGCAGTCATCATTTCGTTGATGACCATTTTTCGCAATGCTAAGATGATTTCATAAAGGGGAGGTAACGTGCACTTACGCAGCATCGAATTGCAGATGCCGCATCGGACTGATGCGGTCGCCTTTCTTGGCGGACCATGGGGACTGATCGATGCGGGTACGCGTGGCGACACGACCTATCTGCGGGGAACCTCTCCTCTTCACTATGTTGTCGCAGTGACCGAAGGAAGCAGTCGCGCCGTTCTTTCCGCGACGCTGGCAGGTACGCGTGCGGAAGTCGAAGCGCTCTGGGGGCATGTGCGCAAGTCCGGGCTGCGGCATGGTCCCTGGGTCGAGGAATTTGACGAGCCCGGTCGTGGAGCAGGCTTCTGTGTTGCTGGATCGGAAGGTGAGCCGCTTCGCTTCGTGGTCGAGCGCGATGCGCCGCCGGCGGCGCTCCCGGCTTCCGCGGAACAACCCAACCGCCTGGCACACGTGGTCTTCAATTCGAGCAACCGCGAAGCGTCGACCCGGGTGCTGACTGACAGTCTTGGGTTCAAGTTATCCGACCGTACGCGTGTCTTGAGTTTTCTGAGGTGCGACGACATGCATCACGTCGTGGCTTATGCCGAATCAAACAAGGCCACTTTGAACCACATTGCATTTGAAATGCGTGATACAGATGCAGTCCTGCGTGGCATGGGCCGGCTAAAGGACGCAGGCTGCCCGTCCATCTGGGGTCCGGGCCGGCATGGTCCGGGAAACAACGTGTTTTCCTATTTCGCTGCGCCCTTTGGCGCATGCGTCGAATACACCGCCGAAGTGCAGCGTGTGGACGACACCTACCCGACGGGAACACCCGAGTCCTGGAAATGGCCGCCCGGTCGTACGGATCACTGGGGCATAGCCACCCGCGACAACGAAAAACTGGCTGCGACCGGCGATACTTTTACATTCCGGGAGATTGCGGCATGAGCATGCGCGCGATCAAGACGCTTGGCGGCGTGCTGTCAGCCTTTTTCGCGCTGGTCCTTGCAGTCAGCGATGCAGGTGCCCAGGATTATCCGGTCAAGCCGATACGCCTGCTCTCCGAATACTCTGCCGGAGCCGGCGGGGATGTGTTTTTTCGTCCCCTGGGGGCGCGGATCACGGCGGTTACGGGGCAGCAATTGATCATCGAAAACCGGCCGGGTGCGGGCGGGTTGCTGGCGGTGGAGGCGGTGATGCGCATGCCCGCTGACGGTTATACGCTGTTGATCGCCTCGCAGAACGTGCCGGTCACCCGGCGCTACCTTTCCCGGAAAAAACCGATCGAACCGGGTGTGCATCTGACGCCGATTTCCGCGTTGTGGCGTACTACGCTGGTGATCAGTTCGCATCCTTCGCTGCCCCCAAGGACCATCAGGGAACTGATCGCGTTCGCGAAGTCAAATCCGGGGAAAGTGTCCTACGCTACTTCCGGCATCGGCACGCAGGCGCATTTTGCCGCCGAGAGTTTCTCCAGTCTGACCGGGATTACGCTGCAGCATGTGCCGTACAACAATGCGCGCCAGGTTATCGATGTCGTCAGTGGTGACGTCATGGTGAGTGTCAATATCGTGTCGCCGGTTCTTCCCCACGTGCGTGCGGGACGCTTGCGATCGCTGGCCGTAGCCGGCTACAAGCGGCTGGAGGTCCTGCCGGATATCCCGACAGTCTCCGAGGTGGTGCCTAAGTTCGAGCCGCCCCCGACCTGGACCGGCCTGTTCGGACCCGCTAATCTGCCCGCCAGCGTGGTCGCGCGCCTGAATGCGGCAGTGGCAACTGCCGTGGCGACGCCGGAGCTGCGCGCCAAAGCCGGCAGTGACGGCTTTGAGCTGATAGGCAACACCTCCGCGGAATTCAGCGCCCAGCTCAAACGCGATATCGAGGTTGCCGGCCGGCTGTTCAAATCAGCCAGGATTGATCCCACCGACTGAAGGGCGGTTTCATGAAAATCTGCAGTTACGATGATGGTCAGCCCGGGTTGATCGAGGGCGACTCGGTTTATCCGCTGCGCGATGCGCTGGCTGCCGCCGGCGCCGTGCGTGCGGGTGCCGGCATGGCGGAAGTGGTGGATGCCCTGGCGAACCATCCTGCAGCTGCTGCCGGAGTGGCAGCAGCGCGAAAAGGCAAGGCGCTTGCGTTGTCATCCGTGCACCTGCTGCCGCCGGTAGGCAATCCCCCGGCCATCTGGGCGGCCGCCGCGAACTACGGGTCGCACCAGGCTGAAATGCGGGAGCGGGTCCGTGCCTATGACCGTACCCAGTTTTCTCCGGATGAATTGATGGCCGAGATTTTCCTCAAGCCTGCTTCCTCGCTGATCGGGCCGGGCGGCACCGTCATCCTGCCGAAAATCGCCAACCACGTGGATTACGAATGCGAGTTGTGCGCGGTTATCGGCAAGACTGCGAAGAACGTTTCCGCGGAAAACGCATTGGACCATGTGTACGGTTACACGATGTGCTGGGATATCAGCATCCGTGATCCCTGGGGCAAGGGGCGACACAACACGCGGAACATCCGTAAAGGGTTCGATACTTTCTGCGGACTGGGACCGTGGATAGTCACCCGCGACGAAATCCGCGAGCCGCAGGATCTGCATATTCACGTCGAGCAGAACGGCAAGAGCGTGATGGAGGCGCATACCAAGGACATGATCAACGGCCTGCGCGAACTGATCCGTTTTCTGTCGAGCGTCAGCACGCTCAGGTCCGGCACGCTGCTTACTACCGGAACGCCGGCCGGAGTTTCGAAGCTGGCTGACGGCGATCGCTTGAAGGGCACCATCGACGGTATCGGTACGATGGAACTGGTGGTGGCTGCTGCGCGGTAAATCCCGGACCAGGTAACGACAATTTTCCACAAGGAGAAGTCAGCATGAAGCTTAGACATTCATTGGCTGTCCTGTGTTCTGCAATAGCGCTTGGTCTGGCTGCGCCCGCAGCGCTGGGACAGGCTTTCCCGGTGCCAGCGGTGAAGAAGCCGCAGGTTGATACGCCGATGCGCGTGCTTTTTGTCGGCAACAGCCTGATGTATTACAACGGCGGGTTGCAGACCCATGCCCACCGCATGGCGCTCGCTGCCACACCGTCTCTCAATTTGCGGCCCGGCTATACCTCGGTGCACATCACCACCGGTTCGCTGCATCACTATCCGCTGGAACATTATCTGCAGCACAAGAACCTGGACAAGAAGGAGCCGTTCCAGGTGGTTGTCCTTGCAGGAGGTTTCCGTGACGGCTTTAGCGAAGCCGGTCGGGCGAAATACCGGAAAGCCGTCATCGAGTTCGATGCGCTGATCAAGAAATACGGCGGTCGCACGGCACTGTACTGGCTGCCACCGCACGGCAAGCCGGGAGGCAAGATTGATCCGGCGGAACTGAGCCGCCATCTGGAAGAGATGGTGATGTCGGTGGGCAATGAAGTGGGTGCCTTCATCATCCCGATCGGTCTGGCGTTCCGGGAAGCCTACCGCCAGCGGCCCGACATCAAGCTGCAGATGGACTACGACCTCTATCACCCCACGATTGCGGGACAGTATCTGGCCTCCAGCGTGGTCTATGCCAGCCTTTATGAACGCTCACCCGTGGATAATCCGTACGATTATTTCGGCGCAATTGACAAGGACACCAAGGACTTCATCCACAAGGTTGCCCACGAAACCGTACAGAAGTTCTTTGGTCGCTGAACCATGCCCGGGTCCCGGGCTTCAATCTTGCATTTGAAGAGGAATCGGTAATGCTGCTGCCGCTCAAGGGAAGGAATATCTGCTACGACCTCGTCGGTCCGGACTCCGGTGCTGTTGTTACGTTCGTGCATTCACTGGCGGCTGATCATGGATCCTGGGCCGAGCAGGTGCCGGCACTTGCGGCAGCGGGTTATCGCGTACTGCGCGTTGATCTGCGTGGCCATGGCGGCAGCACCGCGCCTGTGCCGCCCTATACGATCGACGAACTGGCCGACGATGTGGTGATCGTGCTCGATGCGCTGGGTGTCTCGCGTGCCCATTATGTCGGATTGTCCATCGGCGGCATGATTGGACAGTCGCTGGGACTTCGCCATGCGGATCGCATGCAGACGCTGATGCTGTGCGATACCCAGACCCAGTCTCCGGATGATGCGGCAACGCGCTGGGGTCCGCGCATCGATGCCATCACCAAGGCGAATTCCTGCGAACCGATTGCGGACGACACCATCGGCCGCTGGCTGACGCAGGATTACAAGGCGCGCAATCCAGGACGCTGGAAGCAGATCAGGGAGACCATTGCCGGTTGCTCGGTCGCGGGCTATACCGGCTGTGCGCAAGCGATCGGCAACTTCAATTACACCGCGCGGCTGGGTACGGTGCGGACTCCGGCGCTGGTGGTATGCGGAACGGAGGATCCGAGCGCGTCGCCTGCAGCAACCCGCAAGGCCGCGAGCCTGTTTCCGAACGGCAGCTACGACGAGTTTGCAGGCGCGCGGCATCTCCCGAATATCGAGCAGCCCGAGGCATTCAACCGCGTCCTGCTGGGCTGGCTGGGTAAACACCGCTGACGTCCGGATGCGCTGTCCGCGCATCCGGGGTGGGGTCTCAGGGTGACTTGCGGCGGTCGCCGCTTGGTGGCGGGGCGACCTTCATGATTTCGTCGATGGTGGTCAGGCCGGCGGCAATTTTCATGGCGCCGCTGATGCGCAGCGGTTTCATGCCTTCCTTGAACGCTGCTTCCCGCAGCGCATCCAGATCGGCGGATTCCACTATCCGTTCGCGCAGCGCCTGGTTCATCAGCATCATTTCGTAAATGCCGACGCGGCCCATGTAGCCGGTCATCCGGCATTCGAGGCAGCCCTTGTTGATGTAGGTCTGGCCCTTGGGGTTGGCCGCCTTCCACGGCGAGACGAGAGCATCCCAAACCGCGTTGTCGTAATCATGCTTTTCCTTGCAGTGCGGACACAGCGTGCGCACCAGGCGTTGCGCCATCACGCCGAGCAGCGTCGATTGCAGCAGGTACGGCGGCACGCCGAGATCGAGCAGGCGGGTGACTGCGGACGGCGAGTCGTTGGTGTGCAGCGTCGACAGCACGAGGTGGCCGGTCAGCGCAGCCTGGATCGCCATCTCCGCGGTTTCGAGATCGCGGATCTCGCCGACCATGATGATGTCGGGGTCCTGGCGCATCAGAGTGCGGATGCCGGAGGCGAAGTCGACGCCGATTGCGGACTGCACCTGCATCTGGTTGAAGGTCGGTTCGACCATCTCGATCGGATCTTCCACGGTGCAGACGTTGACCTCGGGCGCGGCGAGGTGCTTCAACGTCGAATAAAGCGTTGTGGTCTTGCCCGAGCCGGTGGGGCCGGTGACGAGGATGATGCCGTGTGGCGCAGCAGCGATCTGCGACCATTTTTTGCCTTCATCTTCGGAGAAGCCGAGTTCCCGGTAGTCCTTGACCAGGTTCTCCGGATTGAAGATCCGCATCACCAGCTTCTCGCCGAATGCCGTGGGCATGGTAGACAGTCGCAGTTCGACTTCGTTGCCCTCGGGGGTGATGGTCTTCAGGCGGCCATCCTGCGGCCGGCGTTTTTCGACCACATCCATGCGGCCGAGGATCTTGATGCGCGAGGTCATCGCCGCCAGCACCGGTGTCGGGATCTGGTAGACCTGGTGCAGCACGCCGTCGATGCGGAAACGCACGTTGCCGGCTTCACGCCGCGGCTCGATGTGAATGTCGCTGGCGCGCTGCTCGAAAGCGTAGGTGAACAGCCAGTCGCAGATGTGGACGATGTGCTGGTCGTTGGCATCGAGCTGTCCGCTGCGGCCCAGCTGTACCAGTTGCTCGAAGTTGGCGATGTCGGAAACTGCGCCCTTGTCCTTGTCGGATGCGCCCTTGACCGAGCGCGCGAGGTTGTAGAACTCGACGATGTAACCCTGGATGTCGATCGGATTGGCGATCACGCGCTTGATGTCAAGGCGCAGCACCTGCTTGAGGGAGGCTTCCCAGTCGCGCACCCACGGCTCGGCAGTGGCGATGGTGGCTTCGCGGGTGTTCACGCTGACCGGCAGTATCTTGTAGCGCGCAGCGTAGGCGTTGGACATCACCTTGGTGACGGCGGTGAAATCGATCTTGAACGGGTCGATGTGCAGGTACGGCAGCTTGGCCTTGTCAGCCAGCCATTGCGTCAGCACCTCGACGGTCAGCACCTTGCGCGGGTTCTTGGGATCTTTCCATTTCTGGTCGCCGATGACGATCAGCGGATGCACATCGGAGCGGATCATGCGGCGGTTGGCGACCAGCTTTTCCGCTTCGTCTTTTGGGACCATGCCGTCGGCAATCAGGTCGCCGACGATCTGCGCCAGCGTCAGCGGACGGTCGCCTTGGGGAGGTTGGGCTGCGGGCACGGAAGCCATGGATCGTGAATATACCAATTTCTTCAATGATTTACCGGGTTGTCAATGACCGGCGGTGGTGCCGTGGTTGAGCTGCAGCCACAATTCTTCAGGCTGATCTTTTTTGGTGCAATAATTAACCATGCGCACCATGATAGTGCATATCGATTGGATTTTTATAGTGTAAATTCAATAAAAACAACAAGTTAGTTTCAGGAACAGGTATTGCTTTATATAGCCGATTAATTTCCCGGGGGGAGGTCAAATTGGAAGCCGTCAAAATCAGTACCGATACGCTGTTCATCCTGCTGGGCGCCATCATGGTCCTGGCGATGCACTCCGGCTTTGCCTTTCTTGAGGTGGGCACGGTGCGGCGCAAGAACCAGGTCAATGCGCTGGTGAAAATTCTCTGCGATTTTGCGGTTTCGACCATCGTTTATTTCTTCGTCGGTTACGGCGTCGCCTACGGTGTGTCATTCATGGTCGGCGCCGAGCAACTGGCGCAGAAAAGCGGTTTCGAGATCACCAAGTTCTTCTTCCTGCTGACCTTCGCTGCTGCGGTGCCCGCGATCATCTCCGGAGGCATTGCGGAGCGCGCCAAGTTCAATCCGCAACTGGTGGCGACGGCGGTCATCGTCGGTCTGATCTATCCCTTTTTCGAGGGCATTGCCTGGAACGACCGTTACGGCGTTCAGCCGTGGATCGAAGGCATGACCGGCGCGAAATTCCATGACTTTGCCGGTTCGGTGGTGGTGCATGCGGTCGGCGGCTGGCTGGCGCTGGCGGCGGTGATCCTGCTTGGACCGCGGCTCGGCCGCTACACCAAGGAAGGTGGCGTGGCCGCACATCCGCCGTCGAGCATTCCGTTCCTCGCGCTGGGTGCATGGATACTGACCGTGGGCTGGTTTGGTTTTAACGTGATGTCGGCGCAGACCATCGACAAGATCTCGGGGCTGGTGGCGGTGAATTCGCTGATGGCGATGGCGGGCGGCATCGTGGTGGCGCTGATGGTCGGACGCAACGACCCGGGCTTTGTGCATAACGGTCCGCTGGCCGGACTGGTCGCGGTGTGCGCGGGATCCGATGTCATGCATCCGGCCGGTGCGCTGGTGACTGGCGGGGTTGCCGGTGCGCTGTTCGTCTACATGTTCACGCTGACCCAGAACAAACTGAAGATTGATGACGTGCTGGGCGTATGGCCGTTACACGGGCTCTGCGGCGTATGGGGCGGCATTGCCTGCGGTATCTTCGGTTCGAAGGCCCTGGGCGGGCTGGGCGGCGTCAGTTTCACTGCGCAGCTGATCGGCACCGCACTGGGCGTGGTGATTGCGCTTATCGGCGGATTTATTGTCTACGGCATTCTCAAGTCGGCTGTGGGCATCCGTCTCGACAAGGAAGAAGAGTTCAACGGATCCGACCTTTCAATCCATAAAATCGGAGCTACTCCCGACCGCGAGGTCAACTGGTAAAAATCGCCGGATAACCTGCTATCGCTGCGTCGCATGCTCGCCGGATGCCTCGCCTAACCGCGAAGTTATGTCTCGGCATCCGGCTGCGCGCCTCCTTGCGCTTCGGCTTGCTCGCGACGGTTCTTCGGCGATTTTGAATCTTTCATACCGTTCGCTTCCGAACGGCTCGGGATTCATGAGCCGGGTTGGGGGGGTAGTGCAGCGTGAGTGATACCCGGTTGCTTTATCCGAAAGTCGCAGTTCCGCGCATGGCGTAGCAGCCGGCAGCGTTGGCCGTCCATAGTTCAACGGATTTACCGTCGCCTGACGGCTCGCCGTTGACGCTGAATTTTTCCTGGTGGAACAGCGGATGCGTGGCGCGGTAGTCAAGGGTGCGCACCGGCCGCGTATCGCTGCGCCGGCACAGATCCAGCAATAGCGTGGTCTGCAGCGGACCATGCACGATCAGGCCCGGATAACCTTCGACGTCTCTGCAGTAATCGATGTCGTAATGGATGCGGTGGGCGTTGAAGATCAGCGCCGAGTAGCGGAACAGGGCGGCCTGGTCGGTCATTACCTCGCGGCGCCATGTCGCAGTCTGCGGTGCCGGTTTTCCCGGCGGCGCGGCGCCGCCCGGAGCGGCCGCATCGCGGTAAACGATGTCATGTTCCTCGACGATGGCGATGTTGCCATCGGCCGTCACGGTATGCCGGACCGTCACGAATACCAGGTTGCCGCTCTTGCCCGATTTGGCATCCACGGCAATGACTTCAGATTCGCGGACGATAGCCGAGCCAATGGGCACCGGCCTGCGAAAATCAATGCGCCCGCCGGCCCACATGCGCCGCGGCAGCGGTACCGGCGGCAGGAAGCCGCCGCGTTTGGGATGGCCATCGTGTCCCAGTTCCGAGGCCGGTGCGGTTTCGAGGAAATACAGCCAGTGACCGCTGTGCGGAATGGCGGAGCCAGGTTGTGGAAACGGATCGTTACGGTCCAAGGTTGCCGCCAGTGCGGCAATTGGCCAGGCTGCCGCGATATCGCTGCGGGTTTCTTTTTTGCCGATCCAGCTGCGCAGGTGTTCAAGATCGATCGCCATGTGTGGGGTCAGTTTCCGTGTCAGAGTTGATCGTGGTCAGGAGGATGCCGACTGTAGCATCGGTTGCACCGGAAAAATCCGCTAAAGGCCGTGCGCGGCCCGCCTATAATGGCTGCAGGTAATCCGTGGTGGAATTCGCTACTGCCTCCCGTTTTTGGGTGGCGTTCCCAACTTCCTGTTTTAATTGATTAAAGGGCTGAACAGTGGAATGGCTGGCAGATCCTAATGCGTGGCTCGCGCTGGCCACGCTGACGGCGCTTGAAATCGTACTCGGCGTCGACAACATCATTTTCATCTCGATACTCTGCGGCCGACTGCCCGAGCACCAGCGCGCCAAGGCGCGCACCATCGGCCTGGGGTTTGCAATGGCCAGCCGCATCGGACTGCTGTTCACATTATCCTGGATGATGACCCTGACGGCGCCCCTGTTCTCGGTTTTCGGCAAGGAAATCTCGGGCCGCGACCTGATCCTGATCGGCGGCGGGTTGTTTCTGCTGTGGAAAAGCGTGAACGAAATCCACAACGCGCTGGAAGGCGAGGGCGAAGGTCCGGGTGCGGTCGCGGCTGCGACGGCCACTTTCGGCGCAGTGATAGCGCAGATTGCAGTGATAGATATCGTGTTTTCGCTGGATTCGGTTATCACCGCCGTGGGCATGGTGGACCAGTTGTCGATCATGGTGATTGCCATCGTGATCGCGGTCGGAGTGATGCTGTTTGCCGCCGAGCCGATAGGCAATTTCGTCGATGCTCATCCCACGATCAAGATGCTGGCCCTGTCATTCCTGATCCTGGTCGGCGTCGCCCTGATCGGCGAGGGTTGGGATATGCACATTCCGAAAGGCTACATTTACTTTGCAATGGCCTTCTCAGTGGCGGTGGAGATGTTGAACATCCGCATCCGTGCCCGGCGAGCACCGGTCGAGTTGCGCAAGCACCTGCCGAAATAGCCGGTGCTAGCGCGCGGCCAGGCTGTCGATGGCCTGCTGGCTGCCGAGCATGCGGCGCGCGCTGTGACCGACTCCGGGAACCTCGACCAGGCGCCAGGCAAATTCCCATCCCTGTTCCCGTGCCATATTCTGGGCGGCTTTGAACACATTGCGTCCACGCTCAAGCCGGTTCATCCCCTGCCGTTCGGCGCCGGCACGCAGATTCAGGTTGTTGTCCCGCCTGGTGTCAGCGCCGCCCAGAAGCAGTGTTACCGGCTGCGCCAGGTACTTGCGCAGCGCTTCGTCGCCGGATATCCCGGCGGGCAGGCCACCGAAACCGTAGGGAAAACGTTCCTCCCGGGAGGGCCATATCCAGGTTGATGGATTCGCGATGATGATGTGCGTTGCGGAGTGCGGCACGAATGCTGCGAAACGGGACAAGGACTGCCCCCCCGCCGAATGACCGATCAGTGCGTAGGACAGATCCGGGCGTTGCTCGACTGACCTTACTGCGTCAACGATTCCGAGGAACAGACGTCCTGTCCATTGTGAGGGAGGGCGGACTTCAAGATTTTCCGCCTGTTGATCATGCACCAGTCCACCGCCCTGATAACGCCAGGTCGGAAACTGCTTGCGGTCGAACAGCGGTGCAATGACCAGCAAGCCGTGGCTGTCGGCCAGCGGGATTGCGTAATCGCGATAGCCCGGCGCGTTCCTGCCCAGTCCGTGAAGTACCAGCAGGATGGGGCCGCCGTTGTATTCGGGCGGCTTGTAGGTGTGCAGTTCGATGCTTTCATCATTGACCGTGATGCTGCGAACGGATTTCCCGTGCGGGATGGGTTCTGCACGCGCGCAGGGCATCGCCAGCACTGTCACCAGTGAAAGCGTGATCGAAACGAATGACCGCAGAATCAGAACGGGGCGGTTCCGCACAGTGTGGTGCGCTCCATCCGGCGGCGTTGCGGCAACGCGTAATCAAATACCGCGCGGTGCTGGGTCGAACAGTTGTCCCAGATCAGGAAATCACCAACTTGCCAGCGATGACGGTAAATGAATTCCGGTTTTGATACATGCGCGAACAGCATGTCGAGGGTTTGCTGCGATTCATTGTCAGTCATGCCGCTGATTGTCGTCGTGTAGCCCTCGTTGACAAACAGGCAAGGTTTCTTCGTGTAGGGATGTGTGCGCATGACCGGATGCTCGACATCCGGGGTGCGGGCTTTTTGTTCTGCAGTGAGTTCGGGGCGCGGTCCGCTTTTGCGGTCGCGGTAATAGCCCTTGGCATAGGAGCTGACCGCATGGCGTCCGGACAGGTCGTTCCGGGTTTTTTCAGGCAGCGCATTCCATGCCGCGGTCGTGCTGGCAAACATGGTGTCACCCAGCGGTTTTCCGGAATCGTCTAGAGGGACTTCACGCGCATAAAACAGCGAACCCCGGCTGGGTTTGGCCATGTAGCTCAGGTCGGAATGCCAGAACAGGCCGGCATCGCGGGTGCCGATTGGTTTGCCGTTCTCGAGGATGTTCGATACCACAAAAATTTCCGGATATCCGGGCCTGCAGCAATCAGCGCGTACATGTTTCTCAAGTTCGCCGAAGCGGCGACTGAGGGCGATGTGCTGCTCCGGCGAAATATCCTGGTCTCGGAAAAAAATGACTTCGTATTCATGCAACGCGTTTTCGATGGCGCGGAACACTGTTTCATCGACAGGCCGGGACAGATCGATGCCGCGGATTTCAGCGCCGAGAGCTGCGCCGGTGGGTACGATATTCAGCATGAAAGGAGCGGCGGGGTGAAAAAGTGCGTAAGTGTATCGCTATAGGGTGCCGGTGTGGTTCGAACCAAAGGTGAGTGAAGGATGGGCTGAAGGCAGATAAAAGCCAATTTTTAAAATACTTATAAAACAATAAGTTAGTGAAAATTACTGAACTTTATTCCATTCAGTGGACTCAATTTTGTATCATATGGATATGTCATTACGTAACGTATAAATGACATAAGCATACAGACAAAACCAAAACTAGGAGGGGTTACATGAAAGCAGCAATGCACAGGCTGGGCGCATTTGCGCTCAAAGGCTCCGTTCTCAGTACGGCGCTGGTTCTTGGATCTGCGGTGGCATTGCCTGCCCATGCCAAGGTTGAGGGCGACACCATCATTCTGGGATCGGCCATATCGCTGACCGGCAAGTATTCAAGCAATGGTGTTAATGCCCAGAACGGTTACGACTTCGCCGTCAATCGCATCAATGAGATGGGTGGCGTCAAGGTCGGCGGCAAGTCCTACAAACTCAAGGTGGTCTATTACGACGATGAGTCGACCCCAGCGCGCGGAGCGCAACTGGCCGAGCGACTGATCAAGCAGGACGGCATCAAGTTCATGCTTGGACCGTACAGCTCGGGACTTACCAAGGCGATTGCGCCGGTCACCGAGAAATACAAGATTCCGATGGTGGAAGCCGAGGGCGCCTCGCGCTCCCTGTTCACCCAGGGATATGAGTACATGTTCGCAGTGCTGTCAACTTCGGAACAGTACCTCGCCAGCTCGATTGCGCTGGCCGCTGAACTGGCCGAAAAGAGCGGCAAGAAACCGTCCGACGTGAAAATTGCGATGGCTTTCGAGAACGATCCGTTTTCGCTGGACGTTCGTGCCGGCGTACTGGAGGATGCCAAGAAATTCGGCATGAAAATCGTCATTGACGACAAGCTGCCGCGCGATCTCAGCGACATGTCGGCCACGCTGACCAAAGTGAAAGCGCTCAAACCCGATGTCCTCGTGGTGTCCGGGCATGAAAAGGGCGCAACCACCGCAGCCCGCCAGATCAAGGAAATGAACGTGAATACTCCGCTGGTCGCGATGACCCATTGCGAGTCGGGAAAAATCGTTCAGCAGTTCGGCGGCGCTACCAACGGCATCCTGTGCCCGACGCAGTGGTCCGAGACTCTGACCTACAAGGACAAGTATTTCGGCACGTCGGGTGATTACGACAAGAAGTTCAAGGCAGCATTCCCGACCTACAAAACCGTTCCGTACCAGACGGCCCAGGCATCGGCCGCAGTGCTGGTGTGGAAGGATGCCTTCGAGCGCGCCAACAGTTTTGATGTCGAGAAGCTGCGTGCGGCCCTGGCAGCGACAGAAATGGAAACCTTCTACGGCAACATCAAGTTTTCCAAGGCGGGTAACAATGTGGCCAAGCCAATGGTGCTGCGCCAGATCCAGGACGGTAAATACAACGTCGTGGCACCCACCAAGTGGGCGTCGTCCAAGCTGGAATATCCCCGCAAGCCGAAATAACAGCGGCAGTAAAACCGTCTCCGAGGAGGGAGGAGGGTCCCCCGTTCCCGTACAAGCCGGGAGCGGGGGATGCTGTATGCCCGTAAAACAACCAGAGGGTGACCATGCTCGATAATCTGTCCTTGTTGGTGCAAGCCCCGGTACTGAATGCACAGTTGGTGCTCGACGGCCTGTTCATAGGCGCCACCTTTGCGCTGGCGGCCTACGGCATGGCGCTGGTGTGGGGCGTGATGAATATCAAGAATCTGGCCCAGGGCGACTTCGTGATCCTGGGTGGTTATATCGCGGTGAGCCTGTCGGGGTTCGGGCTGAACCCGATTTTCGCCTTGCCCATTTCCGTGGTGGTCATGTTCATTTTCGGCTGGATCACCTACAGACTGATCATCAGCCGCATCGTTGACCGGGATCTTTTTACCTCGCTGCTGGCGACCTTCGGGCTGGCGATCGTGATGGCGCAGGGTATGAATCTGGTGTTCGGTTCCGATGTGAAAACTGCTGATTCGGGCATGGATATCATCGAACTGGGATCACTGGTCACGGTCAACGAAGTGAAACTGGTGTCACTGGTGATTGCGGCGGTACTGGCCGTGCTGGTGGTGCTGTTCATGAAAAGAAGCCGCATGGGGCAGGCGATCCGCGCAACCGCACAGGACGTGCGCGCTGCGCGGGTGATGGGCATTGATACCGACCGGGTGTATGCCTTCACCTTTGCGCTGAATTCAGCGATCTGCGGTGCCGCCGGCGTGCTGATTTCGATGATCTGGGTGATCCAGCCTTATTTCGGCATCACCCATACCATCCGCTCCCTGGTCATCGTCACCGCAGCGGGGCTGGGCAATCTGCCGGGGGTCATCCTGGCCGGGTTCGGGCTGGGTTTTGCCGAGCAATATTCCGGTTTCGTGTTCGGAGCCGAGTTCCAGCAGGCAACCGTGGTGGGATTGCTGGTGCTGATACTGATCTGGCGCCAGATCCAGATGGCGCGTCACCGGCAGGTGGTCCAATGAGAGGAAACACGAATCTTCTATATGGCGGCATCCTGCTCACGGGCGTCATTGCACCGTTGCTGTTCCACAGCTATACGCTGCAACTGGCATTGCTCTGGATCATGATCCTGTTCGCGCAGACCTGGGATCTTCAGGGCGGCCAGATGGGCTACAACTCGCTCGGAAACATTTTCTTTTTCGGCGCCGGCATGTATCTGTGCGCCTTAATGCAGATCGGTCTTTACTACGATGTTGCCGAGTACACCTCTGCGTTTGGCGCGGTCAAGGTGGACTTCACGATGGGGCAGTATATGACCGGATTGTCCCTGGGCGTGATCGTGGCCGGCCTGGTTTCGATCGTGCTTGCGGTCATTTTCGGGCAGATCATGTTCGGTTTGCGTGGTCCGTATTTCGCATTGGGCACGCTGGGCGTTGCGCTGGCCGCGGCCGAACTGATCGGCACCTGGGATTATGTTGGCGGCGGCGGCGGGATTTCGCTGCCGGTGTACCCCGGTGAGCCGGATGACCGCGCACTGCTCTATTACTACATGTGCTTCGTGCTGGCGGTCCTGACGTTCATCTCGCTGAAATGGCTGCTGTCGACCCGCTTTGGCCTCGCACTGAATGCCATTCGTGACGACGAGATCAAGGCAGAGGCCATGGGCATCCACACCACGCGTTACAAGACCGTGGCCTGGAGCGTATCTGCATTCTTCCTGGGCATGTCCGGCGCGGTGTTCGGCAACATGACAGGTTTCATCGAGCCGCTTGAAGTGGCATTCCCCACCACAACATTCGGCATCTTCATGGTGTTGATGGTGCTGCTCGGCGGCAAGGGTACGATCTGGGGGCCGATTGTCGGAGCGATACTTTTCCATGTCATCAAGGAAGTGACCTGGACCTATCTGCTGGGCTGGCAGTGGATCACCCTCGGGGTTCTGATCATCGTCAATGTCATATTTTTCCAGCAGGGCATCATGGGCTGGGCACGTGAAAAATGGCCCGAGCGTTTCGGGCTGGTGGTGGATCGTCGCGCGACAATCTCAAGCAGGGAGGAGGCGTGATGAGTGCTGCAGTCATAGAGGTCAGCGGGGTAAGCAAGTCGTATGGCGGGGTGGTTGCCAATCGCGACATCACGCTGACGGTAAAAGAGGGGGGCATTACCGGACTGATCGGTCCCAACGGCTCGGGCAAGACCACGCTGTTCAATTCGATCGCCGGTTACCATCCGATCGACGGCGGTTCGATCAAGTTCATGGGGCGCGAGATCTCGCGCTTTTCGGTGCCGCGCATCGCACGCATGGGACTGGTGCGCACGTTCCAGCAGACGCGCATCTACGGCAAGATGGACTGCGTGCGCAACATGCTGATTTCGATACCGCACCGCAATGCCAGGTGGGGTGACATGTTTGCCGGCCACAGCAAAAAGACTCTGGAGCGGGCCGAACTGTTGCTTGAATTCGTCGGGCTCTATGCCAAGCGCAACCTGCCGGCGGGGTCGCTGTCATTTGGCCAGCAGAAGCTGCTGGAATTCGCCATGGCGCTGATGAACGAACCCAAGGTATTGATGCTGGACGAGCCCACTGCCGGCATCAATCCCACGCTGATCAATGGCCTGATTGACCGGCTTAACCGCGCCAACAAGGAGTTCGGGATCACCATGTTCATCATCGAGCACAACATGCGGGTGATCATGAACATGGCGCAGCACATCTATTGTCTGGCCCACGGCGAATTGCTGGCTGAAGGGGAGCCGGAAAAAATTCAGAACGATCAGCGCGTCATTGACGCTTATCTGGGGGCGCATTGATGTCAGAAACCGAAAGCAAGGACAAAGAAGCTGCCCGCGCCGGCGGTTACCACATGGGTGGTGTCGATGTGGTGATGTCAGTCGAGGAGGTGAACCGGCAGGCATCGAAGCTGACCACCGGCGTGACGCGTGATGATCTGGCCCGGTTGGCCAATAACCAGCCGTATCTGGAGATCGAAGGCTTGAGCGCCGGCTACGGCAAGATGGAAATCCTGCACGACTTCAATCTGCAGGTCGGAAAGGCGCAGTCACTGTGCCTGATCGGCCCCAACGGCGCCGGCAAGTCGACCATCCTGCACTCGATCTACGGATTTACCAACATTTTCGGCGGCAGGATCACGGTCGGCGCGGACGGGAAGAAACAGGACATCACGCGCTCCACTGCCAACCAGAAACTCAAGCAGGCAGGTATTGCCTACATCCTGCAGGACAAGTCGGTGTTTCCCGACATGACAGTTGAAGAGAACCTGTGGATGGGCGGTTTCCTGCTGAAGCATCCCGACCAGGCCAAGGAACGGGCCGAAAAGGTATTTGCCAAATATGACCGCCTGGCCCAGCGCCGCAAACATCCGGCGCGCGTGCTCTCGGGCGGGGAACGCCGACTGCTGGAAATTTCACGCGCTCTGGTGATGGAGCCAGAAGTGCTGCTGGTTGACGAACCTTCGATCGGCCTCGAGCCGCGATTCATTGACATGGTGTTCGACATCCTCACCGATCTGCAGAAAAACGAGGGCAAGACCATCATCATGGTCGAGCAGAATGCCAAGCGCGGCCTTGAGTTTGCCGATATCGGCTACGTGCTGGTGTCGGGTGAAATCGCGATGGCTGCCAGCGGTGACGAGCTGCTGGCTAATCCTGAGGTGGGGCGCCTGTTTCTCGGTGGTTAACCGGCTCAGCCGAACGCGGGGATCCCGGTCAGCGCGCGACCGAGGATCAGAGTATGGATGTCGTAGGTTCCCTCGTAGGTGTTCACCGCTTCCAGGTTCATGACATGGCGGATGACATGAAACTCATCGGAGATGCCGTTGCCGCCGTGCATGTCACGGGCGACGCGGGCAATGTCCAGCGCCTTGCCGCAGGAATTGCGCTTCAGTATTGAAATCATTTCCGGGGCGACGCGGTCCTCGTCTATCAGTCGACCCAGGCGCAACGCGGCGTGCAGTCCCAGCGTGATTTCAGTCTGCATGTTGACCAGTTTCTGCTGCACCAGCTGATTGGCGGCTAGCGGCCGTCCGAACTGCTTGCGTTCCAGGGTGTAGTTGCGCGCGGCGTGCCAGCAGAACTCTGCTGCACCCAGTGCTCCCCAGGCGATGCCGTAGCGCGCCTTGTTGAGGCATGAGAACGGCCCCTTGAGTCCCGACACCTCCGGCAGCACGTTCTCTTCGGGCACGAACACATTGTCCATCACGACTTCGCCGGTGACCGAGGAACGCAGGCTGAACTTGCCTTCAATTTTCGGCGTGGTAAGGCCTTTCATGCCGCGCTCCAGGATGAAGCCACGGATCACACCGCCGTCGTCCTTGGCCCAGACCAGCAGCACGTCGGCGAGCGGGGCGTTGGTGATCCACATCTTTGCCCCATTGAGCAGGTAGCCGCCGTCGGCCTTTTTGCCTCGGGTTGCCATGCCCGCCGGATCCGAGCCGGCGTTGGGTTCGGTCAGCCCGAAGCAGCCTATCCATTCCCCGGTCGCCATTTTCGGCAGGTATTTTTGTTTCTGCGCTTCGCTGCCAAAGGCGGAAATCGGATACATCACCAGGCTGGACTGCACTGACAGCGCCGAGCGGTAGCCGCTGTCGATGCGCTCGACTTCCCGTGCGATCAGGCCGTAGCAGACGTGATTGACGCCGGCGCAGCCGTAGCCGTCAATGGTTGGCCCGAGAAAACCGAGTTCGCCCATCTCATTCATGATTTCACGGTGGAATTTTTCGTGGCGGTTGGCTTCTAGGACGCGCGGCATCAGCTTGTCCTGGCAGTAGGCGCGCGCGGTGTCGCGCACCATGCGTTCCTCATCGCTCAGCAGATCTTCAAGTAGCAGCGGGTCGTCCCATTGGAAGGCGGGCCGTGGCGAAGCAGTTGCGGTCATCGGTCTCTCCGGAAATGACGCGGGGATATCCCCATGATTTTAATAAATATTTCTGGTTTCGCCTGGGAATTTTTCTTGTCGGCTAGTCAGGTGCGTCGCGCTGACTGTTCGATAGTGCCCAGGTGGAACCGGTATTCGCCGGCCTGGCGATCTGCGTAATAGTGCGTCAGGGTGTTGCGGACGGTGGCAAAGGCAATTTTGTCCCAGGGTACCTGGTTTTCCTCGAACAGTGATGTCTCCAGGGATTCGTTGCCGGGGCTGAAATCGAGGTCGAGCAGGCGCGCCCGGAACAGGATGTAGACCTGGTTGATATGCGGAATGTTGTACATCGCGTACAGAGGGCCAATTTCCACGCGGGCATTGGCTTCCTCCAGGGTTTCACGCACTGCGCCCTGTGCTGTGGTTTCGCCGTTTTCCATGAAACCGGCCGGTACAGTCCACAAGCCTTGCCGGGGTTCGATGGCGCGACGGCACAGCAGGATGCGGTCTTCCCACTCGGCAATGCAGCCAACGATCATCTTGGGATTCTGGTAGTGGATCGATCCGCAACTGTCGCAGACATGCCTTGGCAGGGTATCGCCTGCCGGGATCCTGAAAACGACTGCTGAACCGCAATTGCTGCAGAACTTCATGAGTCCTGGATGTTTGATGATTTGAAGGAATTCCGCGCAGCCAGCGCGCGATCATGGTCTTCCATTATCGCAGACTCGCGGTCGAGGAAATTGCCGATGGCGTCGGAAAATTCCGGATGCGCCAGCCAGTGCGCTGAACGGGTGGTCACGGGCATTAGGCCACGGGCCATCTTGTGCTCGCCCTGTGCTCCACCTTCGAAAACCTGCAATCCGCGACTGATGGCGTAATCAATACCCTGGTAGTAGCACGCCTCGAAATGAAGTAGCGGATGGTGCTCTATGGCGCCCCAATGACGTCCATAGAGATGGGTGTCATTGCGCACCAATAATGAGGCAGCAATTGGTATGCCGTCGCGTTCGGCCCGTACCATCACCAGATTTCCGGGCATGGTGGCTCCCAGGTGCTGGAAAAACTGCAGATTCAGGTACGGGCTGGAGTGATGTTCGCGGTAGGTCTGGCGATAGCAACGGGCAAAGAATTTCCAGTCTTCCGGGCTGATTTCACTGCCTTCCAGCCACTGGAAACGAATGCCGGCTTCGTGCACACGGCGTCGTTCCTGGCGGATTTTCTTGCGTTTGTCATGGCTCAGCCGCGCGAGGAATGAATCGAAATCCGGGTAATCGGCGTTTCGCCAGTGGAATTGACGTCCCCGGCGCAACTGGAACCCGCTGGCTGCCAGGCATTCCAGGTCGGATTCCGCCGGGAAAAGCACGTGCAGTGATGTTATGCAGGCTTGCTGTGCCAGTTGCAGTGCTCCTGCGACCAGCAGGTTGCGATGTTCCGGATCCCTGACGAGCAACCGTGATCCCTGTACCGGCGTAAAAGGGATGGCGCTGAGCAGTTTCGGGTAGTAGGGAATGCCGTGGCGGTGATAGGCATCGGCCCAGGCCCAGTCGAACACGTATTCGCCGTAGGAATGGCTTTTCAGATACAGCGGCATGGCCGCGGTGAGGCCTTTGTCGTCGTAGAGCAGCAGGTATTGCGGCCCCCAGCCGGTCTCCGGGGTCGCGCATCCGGTTTCATGCAGTCCGTGGAGGAACGCATGCTGAAGAAACGGGTCATTGCCGGCGAGACGGTTCCAGTCGACCGGATTGACGTCGGCCAGCGACGTTGCCACTTGCAGTTTCAAGGTGATCTGGGGTCTGCGGCAGAGCGGGAAGATGCCTGCCCGATGATATATTAGCGTCATGAAAATAGCGATTGCGCAACTGAATTTCATCGTCGGCGACCTCGCCGGCAATTCCAGCAAGATTCTCGATGCATCCCGTCGTGCAAAGGCGGAAGGGGCTGACTTGCTGTTGACCACCGAGCTGGCATTGTCAGGTTATCCGCCTGAAGACTTGCTGCTGCGGGATGATTTTTTCCAGGCCTGCGATCGCGCTTTCCGTGATCTGGTGAGTTCCGTTTCCGGGATCACCGTGGTGCTCGGGCATCCGCACCAGATCGGCAGCAGGCGTTATAACGCCGCTTCGGTAATACGTGATGGTGCAGTGGTGGTGACTTACCTCAAGAGGACACTGCCCAATTACACCGTATTTGACGAGGAGCGCTATTTCGATTCGGGCGACACCCCCTGCGTTTTTGAACATCGTGGTGTGCGCATCGGTATCAACATCTGTGCCGATGTCTGGGAGGAGCCTGCGGCCAAGGCGGCAAGGGAGGCGGGCGCGCAGTTGCTGCTTGTTCTGAATGCGTCTCCCTACCATATCAACAAACAACTCACGCGTTATGAGGTGGTCCGGGAGCGTGTCGGTCATACCGGCATGTCGGTGATTTATGCCAATCAGGTTGGCGGACAGGATGAACTGGTGTTTGACGGGGCGTCGTTTGCGGTGGATGGCCGGGGTGAACTGACACATCAGCTGCCGGCGTTCGAGGAAGCGCTGGGATTGGTGGAGTTCGTCAACGGTGCGCCGGTAAAAGGCACGATCAAGTCACCTGTTTCCATGGAAGAAGACATTTACCGCGCTCTTACTCTGGGCGTGCGCGATTACGTCGGCAAGAACGGTTTCCCTGGGGCGTTACTGGGCTTGTCTGGCGGCATTGATTCGGCGTTGACGCTGGCGGTCGCTGTCGACGCGCTGGGAGCCGATAAGGTGCATGCAGTGATGATGCCTTCCCAGTTCACTGCTGACATGAGCCGCGAGGATGCAAAAGCGCAGGCAGCGAAAATGGGCGCACGCTATTCCGAGATCGTGATCAGGCCGCTGTTCGATGCATTCAGGACAGCGTTGGCCGATCAGTTCAGGGGACTGAAGGAGGACGTCACCGAAGAGAATCTGCAGGCACGGATCCGCGGCACGCTGTTGATGGCGATGTCCAACAAGACCGGCGCGATTGTGCTGACCACCGGCAACAAGAGCGAGATGGGCACCGGCTATGCCACTTTGTATGGCGACATGGCGGGTGGTTTTGCGGTTCTCAAGGATTTGCGCAAAACCCTGGTCTACCGGGTTGCCGAGTACCGGAATTCGATTTCGCCTGTTATTCCCAGGCGGGTTATCGAGCGTGCACCGTCCGCCGAACTGCGCCCCGACCAGAAAGACCAGGACAGTCTGCCTCCTTATGACGTGCTGGACGCAATCATGGAGGCGTATGTCGAACAGTACCGTAGTCCCAGGGAAATCGTGGCCATGGGGCATGCTCCTGCTGACGTCGACCGGGTGGTGCGATTGCTCAGGGTAAGTGAATACAAGCGTCGCCAGTCGCCCGTTGGTATCCGCATCACCAGCAGGGGATTCGGCAAGGATTGGCGTTACCCGATTACCAACCGTTTCAGTGAGTGAGTTTCCGGTGCTTGTGCTATTCTTTCGATGAAAGCCAACGTTCAACGGCGGGAGCAAAAATGAAGAAGATCGAGGCGATATTCAAGCCCTTCAAACTGGATGAGGTTCGCGAAGCACTGTCTGAGATCGGGGTCAGCGGGCTGACGGTAACCGAGGTCAAGGGTTTCGGCCGGCAAAAGGGGCACACTGAGCTTTACCGGGGCGCGGAATACGTGGTCGATTTCCTGCCCAAGGTCAAAGTGGAGGTCGTGATTCCGGACAAACTGCTGGAAACCGCCGTTGATGCTGTAGTCAAGGCCGCGCGGACAGGAAAAATCGGGGATGGCAAGATTTTCGTCAGCGACGTTGCTGAGGTCATTCGCATCCGCACCGGAGAAACGAACGAATCAGCCGTATAGCCTTTCTTTAGCGCGAGCCGCGCAATAAAACCAGCACGGCACCGCCTCCGCCCTCTGTCCGGGGCGCCTGGCAATAGGCGAGCACTTCATCGCGCTGCATCAGCCATCCCGCAACCTTGCGTTTGAGTACGGGTTCCCGGTTGGGGGATCGCAAGCCCTTGCCGTGAACGATGCGCACGCAGCGCAAACCCCTGCGTTTGCAGTTCGCCAGGAAGCCGCTCAACTCTGTTCGAGCTTCCGTAACCGTCAGTCCATGCAGGTCGAGGTGCTCCTGCACCACCCAGTGACCGCGGCGCAATCTGCGCAGATCCTGCGTTGACAGCCCGTTACGCAGAAAGACCAGTTCATCCCCGTTTTCCAGTCCGGACTCCCATGCCGGGGCATCACTGAGCGAGTCGAGCAGTACTGCTTGTTCGTCCTGAAGGCGTTTGGCAGCGATCGGGCGGGGGCGCGGGCGATCAAGTCGAGCGCGTCCCGGGGATGCAATCGGTGTGACGTCCTGAAGTGCCGAAAGGAACAACTCCCTGTCTACCGGATCGGGACGTGCGCCAGGGCCGGTTTTTTTGCTGCGCCCCATGTCCTCTCAGGCTGACCGTTGTTTCAGGCCAGTCCCTGACTCTCCAGGAATTTCTGCGCATCAAGAGCCGCCATGCAGCCGGTGCCGGCGCTGGTGACGGCCTGCCGGTAGACATGATCCTGAACGTCGCCCGCTGCAAATACGCCCGGCACACTGGTGGCGGTGGCATTGCCGTTGAGACCGCTGCGCGTGACGATGTAGCCATTTTTCATCTCGAGCTGTCCGTTGAAAATTTCGGTATTGGGCTTGTGACCGATGGCGATGAAAACCCCCTGAAGCTTTTTTTCGGCAGGGGTGCCGGATTTGGCATGCTTGACGCGCATGCCGGTGACGCCAGTGTTGTCTCCGAGGACTTCGTCGAGGACGTGATCCCAGAGTATCGTGGCCTTGCCGGAGGCGACGCGCTCATTGAGCTTGTCGACCAGGATGGCTTCGGCACGGAATTTGTCACGACGGTGAACGATGGTGACGTGGCGGGCGATGTTGGTCAGGTAGAGCGCTTCTTCGACTGCCGTGTTGCCGCCACCGATGACTGCAACATCCTGGTTCTTGTAGAAGAAACCGTCGCAGGTTGCACAACCTGATACTCCCTTGCCCATGAATTTTTCCTCTGAGGGCAGACCGAGATACATGGCCGAAGCTCCGGTTGCGATGATCAGGGCGTCGCAGGTGTAGGTGCCCTGATCACCGATCAGGGTGAGTGGCTTTTCCGAGAGGCGGACTGTATGGATATGGTCGAAGATCATTTCCGTGTTGAAGCGTTCAGCATGCTTCTGGAAGCGCGCCATCAGCTCGGGGCCCTGGACACCTTCGGCATCCGCCGGCCAGTTGTCGACGTCGGTGGTGGTCATCAGTTGCCCGCCCTGGGCCAGGCCGGTGATCAGTACCGGCTTGAGGTTGGCGCGGGCGGCGTAGACGGCGGCGGAGTAACCGGCGGGGCCGGAGCCGAGGATCAATACTCGGGAATGTTTAATGGGTGTATTCATGGAATTGATGGGTATGAAGAGCCGTGATTGTAGTGCATGAAGCGGGCGCATGCACTGCACTGCATCGCACTGTAGCAGCTCGGTGACGGTGTGCGAACCGTTTCCGGTGCAGCGGCTCCGTATTCGGGGATGCTATATACTGCGAAAACTCAAATCAGGGTGATGAGCAGTGGAAAAAAAATCTCTGAGCGATTGGTTCGGCAAGTGTTGAGTGAAGTACGTGCCGGACTTGCTGGTGCGGGACTGAAAGTCCTGCCGGCCGCTGTTCTGCTGGTTCAGAGCTCACTGCTGTTTGCGGCGGGCACCGCAGCCGATGCCCCTTTGCGGTCCGACCAACCCTACCCTGATTCAGGAATCGCAGGTCTTGATGACCGCGCGCGGCAGCCTTTTCATATCGCCCAGGGCCCGGCTGGCAGCGGAAGCAGTGATCCCGGCGACAGTTTGCGGTTTGAAATCCGGAGCTTCGCAGCTGAAGGCAATACCTTGCTGGGCTCGCCTGAAATCAACCGGGTTCTGGAGCAGTTACCGGTCCCCGCAGGGATTTCGGCGATGTGCAACGTGCGCTGGAAGCGCTGCAGAAGCT